>CAIMNF010000428.1 GCA_903842755.1 Oligoflexia bacterium | reverse complement strand
GGCAAATTCGGCGTTTTGAAGGGCAACGTAGGCGGGCATACCTTCGGTTTTAAAGCGGTTTGCAAGGTCAAAAGTGTGATAGTTTTGCAGGTGCCATCCGGCTAGAGTAATAAATTGGTATTTAAAGCCAAGGGCGCCAATGTCTTTTGCAAAGGTTGCAATTTCTTTTGGTCCCAATTTTTTCTCCCAATGGAATGAGGGCGAACAGTTGTACGCCAATAATTTTCCCGGGAATTGGGCGTGAATTGCGTTTGCAAAGTCTTGCGCTTCTTTTAAATTAGGAGAAGAGGTCTCAAACCAAATTAAATCTGCATACGGAGCATAGGCTAAGCCGCGGGCAATCGTAATGGGCATACCATTGACGAGCTCAAAATATCCTTCGGGCGTCCGTTTTCCCGTTAAATAAGCGTGGTCGCGCGGGTCAACATCGGACGTCAGGTAAGTCGCGCTTTGCGCGTCGGTACGTGCAACCAGCACTGTAGGAACGTTTAACACATCTGCCGCTAATCGCGCGGCCGTCAATTGTCGAATCGCGGTGGCTGTGGGCAGTAATACTTTTCCTCCTAAGTGACCGCACTTTTTTTCCGAAGCAAGCTGATCCTCAAAATGGACACCACTTGCTCCGGCCTCAATCATGGCCTTCATGAGTTCAAACGCATGCAATGGGCCGCCAAAACCTGCTTCCGCATCTGCAATAATGGGCGCATACCAATGGGTTCCGGATTGGGTTCCTTCTGCTTTTTCAATTTGATCGGCACGCATCAGTGCGTTGTTGATTCTTCGAACTAAAGCGGGAACACTGTTCGACGGATATAGGCTTTGATCGGGGTAGGTTTGCCCAGACAAATTTGCATCGGCCGCAACTTGCCAACCACTACAATAAATTGCTTTCAGGCCTGACTTAATCATTTGGACGCCTTGCGCGCCCGTTAAGCAGCCAAGGGAGGGCACATAGGCTTCTGAATTCAATAGCTCCCACAAGCGCTGTGAGCCTTTTTTGGCAAGCGTGTATTCAATATTCATGGAGGGTCTAAGTTTGAGAACTTCTTCGGCAGAGTACTCTCGCTTAATGCCTTTCCAGCGAGGATCATTGTCCCATTGGCTTTTCAATTCTTGTGCGTGTGGATTTGGGTGACTCATACAGGTTCCTTTCTTAGGGGAGCAGTTCGTAAGCCGGCAGTGTTAAAAATTCGGTAAATTCTGGATTTAAAATTAACCCATCTAAAACTCTTCCTGCCTCATCATATCGAAATTTTATAGAGTCGGGGGAAGATTCCTTTAGTTTTTTTAATTCTTGATCACGCAGCTCCTTGTACAGGTCTTCAGAGATCACTTGATGATGAATCCATTGCCAAATTTGCGCGCGTGCAATTTCGGCTGTGGCTGCATCCTCCATTAAGGAATGAATCGCTACAGCGCCCACTCCCGAGAGCCATCGTTCAATGTATTCAAGCGCCACTTGAATGTTTCCCCGAAGTCCGGCCTCGGTGACCCTTGAATCTGGGATAGCGACTGAAATGAGGTCGGTGGCTTGTGGGTTAACTTCGGGCCTTAGCTGATCTTTTTGATTGGGACGCGTTCCTAAGGCCAAATCAAATTCGGCTTGCGCAATGGGGACTAAGTCAGGGTGAGCAACCCACGTTCCATCAAAGCCTGCCTTGGCTTCTCGGATCTTATCTTCCTTTACCTTTTGTAGTGCGTTTTCGGTTACGATTGGGTCTTTCCGATTTGGAATAAAGGCCGACATCCCGCCCATGGCGTGAGCACCCCTTCGATGGCACGTTTTGACCAAAAGTTCCGCATAAGCTTTCATAAAGGGCGAACTCATGGTGACTTGCGCACGGTCCGGCAAAATAAAATCAGGCGAAAAATGAAATTTCTTAATCACACTAAAAATGTAATCCCATCGGCCCGCATTTAATCCCGCGGCGTGATCTTTTAATTCAAATAAAATTTCATCCATTTCAAAGGATGCAAGAATT
>CAIMNF010000427.1 GCA_903842755.1 Oligoflexia bacterium | reverse complement strand
TGGAGGTTTGCGCCTCCTAGGTCTAAGTCAATCGCGATGGTGTTATGGCCTATTTTCGCGAGAGTATAAGCCAAAGAAGAGGCAATCAAGCTTTTACCAACGCCGCCCTTGCCCCCTCCGATCGCCCAAATTTGCCGTTGATAGGTCGTAGTTCTCCCTGGCTTGAAATCTTTATTTTCAAAGGGAGGAGGTGCCACAACAGACGATGAAGGTGCAGGTGTTTCCATTACTTATGCCTAGTTTCTAGCGTAAGTGATGATGCGTTATTGTCAAGAACGAATGATCAGGTATACTGAGATTAGTTCATGGAAAATAATCTAACGTCATCTTCTTGGCGACTGAAGCTTCGAAACGACCTGCACCTCATGCGAAAGTTTTGGCATTGTGGGATGGGGGCGTTTATGGCCTGTTGCTACGCTTTTGGTCTCAGTAAAACTGGGTCGATCGTGATTCTTACGGTGTCTTTTGTTTTTTTTATGACGATGGAGATCATGCGCCTTAAATTTTCTAAATTTAATGAACTCGCCATTAAGCTTTGGGGCCCCGTCATGAGAACGAACGAGGTCAACCGAATGAGTGGAACACCGTTTTATGTGGGCTCGGTTCTCCTTTCTGTTGCAGTGTTTCCTAAGCCCATTGCCATTTTATCGATTTTGTTTCTAGCGGTCGGAGATCCGATCTCTTCCATTTTTGGAATATTATGGGGTGATCGTGGAATTAGATTTGCAAACGGCAAATCATTAATTGGAACCGTCGCTGGAATGGGGATTTGTACATTAATGACGATGATTTATTTTTGGGTAGTCGATGTGCCATTTTTGCAAGCAGCCTTGATTGCATTGTCGGGCGGAATTGCAGGAGGCGGGGCCGAGATGTTGCCCCTAGAAATTGATGATAATTTTGTCATTCCGTTAGTCAGTGGACTTGCACTTTGGATTGCATTCCTGTTCTCCGGTGCCTTAGCGGTCATTTAAAACTTTATCAACTTTACGAATAGAGTTATAAGTAAATCAAAACCAATTCAGGAGAAATTCAAAATATGAAAACAGCCATGAAAACTAATTTTAGCCCAATTTTTGACCTACTTTTAATCCTCAGCTTGTTCGCCGCGCCGATTGTCCGTGCGGCCGAGGCCCAGCCTACAGCACCTAAATCAACGGAAAATAAAGTCGGTCCATCAACAGCTACCAAAGATCCGACTGCGATCATTAAGACTACAGACGGGACGATCACGGTAAAGCTCTTCAAGTCTCAAACGCCAAAAACCGTCGAGAATTTTGTAGGCCTTGCCACAGGAAAAAAAGAGTGGACCGATCCTTCCGGAAAAAAAATGAAAGGAAAGTCTCTCTATAAAGGAACGATTTTTCATCGCGTAATCCCTGGGTTTATGATTCAAGGCGGAGATCCTGAAGGACGAGGGACTGGTGGGCCGGGATATACTTTTGAGGATGAGTTTGTGCCTTCGTTGTCGTTTACGAAACCGTATCTTTTAGCAATGGCCAATCGCGGTCCTGCAACCAACGGGTCCCAGTTTTTTATTACGGTAAAAGAAACGCCTTGGCTGAACGGAAAACACACCATTTTTGGCGAAGTGACTCAAGGGAAAGAAGTGGTCGATAAAATTGTAAGCGCGAAACGCGGCCCGAACGATTTTCCAGAGAAGCCCGTAAAAATTATTTCAATTACGATTAAGTAATGAACCTGCTGAAACAGACTGCGCTCATTTTAGGGTTTGCGAGCCTTTCGATTTCAGCGTGGGTCATGGTCCGAGGCTGGCGAAAGCGAATTGCGCTAGAGTTCGGTGTCGTTTGTCTTGTCGTATCGGTATGGGCGTTAAGCTTTGTTGCTGGCGCAACCCTTCAAAGTCGCTTAGCGACCGATATTCATCTTTTTTTTAACATTTTGGTTAGCCCCCTCGCGGTAATGCTGCTTGGGGGTTTTTTGTCTACCCAAGATTTATTCACGCGTTTTTTAAAGTGGAGCAGTTGGGTGGGAGGGACAGTGTTGGCGGTGATGCTTGCATTCGCCGTGCAGAGCCCCTACGACTCTTCCCCCTTTTTTTGGTTGTTGGTTAAATTTTGGCCAACGATGATTTTTATTCAGTTTTTTAATCTCGTGATCCAAGACGTGTTTTTAAAGCGAAATGTGAATTTTGAATTTGTATCACGGCAGAAGCGCTTTTTGCTTTATCTTGGAGTTGCGTTGGTTTTAGGGTGTTGCACCTTTGATCATATCCCTGAGTTAGGCTATTTTTTGCCGTCGGT
>CAIMNF010000426.1 GCA_903842755.1 Oligoflexia bacterium | reverse complement strand
TAGCCTGAATTTAAATTACGAATCGCCAGTCATTCAGCCCGACCTTCTTTGGAATCATCAGCTCAATGACGAATAGAATTTAAAGTTAATTCGAAATCTTAAGAAAGGTGGGCGTCTGAGTTTGGGCGGGTTTGCGTACTTCCAAAAAATTAATCCGGATGGCGCCGCTTATTACCAAGCGGGCTATGTGGATCGAGTCGTTCGGCCTGCGCTGATGCGCTCGGAACGCTTTGTCCCAGAAGAGCACCGCCTGGAGCCGGTAAAGCAAATCATTAAGAATATTTTTAAATCAAATGACCGTCTGGCCCAAAATAAGATCATCGATCTGGTGATCTATCCCGCTTTCAATTTCGGCGAGTTGGATAGTCATGCAAGAGTCGTAAATGACTTAAGAAGTCTCTTACTGGAAATGGCACCCGAAAATGCGTACCTCAGGGGGCTTCGGCTTGAAGATCAGTCCTTAGCGCATTGGTTTGAGCTCGCGTCGTATTTACAGCCCGAGCAGTTTCCGTTGGAGTTGATGGATCTGCCGCTTGATCAATATCAGTTCATCATGCAGGCCGACTTCAAATCCCTCCGTTTTGTGGATCGTCCTTTAAACCAAGTATTAGGCGACATGCTGGCAACACAACTTCCATGGGCAGTTTCTGAATTAGGATCGTCGGAGCAAACGCAAAAATTATTCCGCTTCTATTTTAAAACGCTGTCTAGTCTCGACTTGCAACAGCTGTCGCCCAAAAAAGCGGAACATATTCTGAGCGACTTCGTCGATGCACTTCGGCGAAAACTGTATTATTATTCGATCCAATTAGACCATCAGGCAGAGACGCCACCCATTTATACTCAAAATGGAGAGCTCGATTATTTTCCTATCGCTCAGCTTGCTAAACAAATTGATCCTTATTTACAAGAAGCAGAGCGCATTGCGCGCACGGTGCATTTAGATTCGAACATGCTGAGAACGAAAACCGCTTATCTTAAAGAAATGGTTTTCGAAATGACCGAAGAAAACAATCACTATCTTTCGGTTTGCGATACTTTACTGGCTCGCCCTCGATCCGTGGGCCAGTCGGAACTGAATTAACCTGTTCGATCTATTTTTTAGGGGAGTGTCCGTAAATCAGTGCCGCAAGCGGAGCTTGAACCTGTTCCCCAAAGCGTTGATAAAACGTCTCTTGCTCTTCCCTGCTGAGATCGGTGATCGTTTCAAAAATGGGTTTCCCTGCTTCGGCTACTTCCAGCGATTGCCGAATTCCTTGATCCAGCAGCAAAAGGTGACTTTTGAACGTTGCGATAATTTTCCGTGCATCCGCCCGTTGGAGCGGGTCCAAGTGGTCAATGCCTGGGTAAGAAGGTAGCCGGGCAAACTCTGCTTTTGCTCCGCGAAAATCCCCAATAAAAAATAGGAAATATGCTCCTTTTTTCTCTAGGTTTTGAATGATTTGCTCCTCAGGAGTCTCGGCCAGATAATGGAGATAGTCGTCGGTGCGCATGAGGCCATTTTTGAGGAGTTCTATTAACTTGTGAATAAACGCGGGGTCGCGCCCCCCATAGGAGTATTCCCGGGCCCAGGTTAAGTTCTCTTGTCCGCTCATGTAGAGCGCGTAGTAGGTATACCGTAGGTTTCGTTCGTTGGTTCCATTGACTCTAAAATCCAAATTCAACGGCGATTGGGGTTCACGTAACAAATACGCATGGTCGATCTCGTGCAGAATGTTCGACATGATTTTTTGTTCCGTCAAGAGTTGCGGAACAATATGGAAATCAAAGCGCACTTCAGAACGAATCGGATCAAAAACGGAGTCGTTGTAGCGGGCCAAGTTTTCCGCAGGGCTTAGATAAAAGGCCATGTGCTGGCCGGTGGTGTAATGATACCGTTCGGCTTCGTCGAAAAGCGCCCTGCCTATTTTGTTCTTGATGAGATAGGGAGCGGAAAAATCTAAGTAAGTTTTATACACTTCTACCGGATACGATTGCTGGTTAATATCGAGCGAGTAAATGTAAGATTTCTCAACCACGGTGGGGATTCCGTAACGTTCGAGGAGGTTGGCATAGGCGAGTGCAAGCTGGTGACCCTCCTGGGTGAATTTTTGAAAAAAATGGCTAATCTCGGCAGAAGAAAGTTCTGACTCTTTCAGGGGCTTGCTTAGCCAATAGGACTCCAGCGCAGTAAATTGCGTCTCGAGTTCCTTAATTTTAGTTGAGTCTGTGGGGTGTAAAGCCGAGGGTTGGTTGGTGATCGGATCCAGAACAAAATTGCAGTGCGCCTGGGTGTTGGACGCAAAACTGCCAAGGCTGATGATTAGTGCGATTAATCTAAGGGGGAAAGTTTTGCCAATGATTCGCATCTTCGGCTCTTCTTATAAGGTACGGCTAGCTGGTTTCGCAAGGAAAAGGTTTCTTATTTATAAATATAAATTGTTTATGTTTAGGCAGTAAAAAGAGTATGGTATTTTAAGCGTTTTCGGCTATGATTAATTCATCAGTAATGATGTTTATTGGTGCGGGTGTAGCTCAGTTGGTAGAGTGCGAGCTTCCCAAGCTCGAGGCCGCGGGTTCGAACCCCGTCGCCCGCTCCATAAAAATCACGTGAAGAAACATGAAAATAACGTAAACGAGATCGGGAAAAAGCAGAAGTCAGAACGGTGGTCGTGGGTTGCAGTACTTTAATCTTTTTTTTAAAAATCCCGTTTTGTGCCTCTTTTTGGGGTTACAATTTTTCGCTCCCCCTGTTGATGCGGGAACAAAGTGCGATGACATTTTAAGCACGATCCAAGAGTGGACTACCCCGGCAGAGCAAGTGCTCCGCAAGGTTTGGGTGTTTCCTCAAGAACAAGTGGCAAAACTTTGGACCCCAAATGCGATCAAAAAGTTTAGCCTAGAAGAGTTTCTCCAGTCGAGAGCGTATTACGAGGCGACCGTAGGCGGGACTGAAATTTCACCGCTGAGTCGTCCCACTTCCTTTGAGCAACGTTTAGCACTGTTTGAGGTTTTACAGGTCAAAAATGAAGACTCCCGTTTTCTTCCTGGGGAATTTTTTGAAACGGGCTCCCGTTTAGATCAAAAACGGTTGTATGCGGCCATTCATTTAGTGATTCCCAAAAAAAGGATCAGCCGCTCGCTCTTAAATTTTAGATTAGAAAAATTGGACGCATTGTTGCTCAAAGATCAGTATCCTTCCGTATTTTCAAAAGTGAGCGCCGAGCAAATCGAAGGCCAATTAAAAGACGTGGTCGCGCTGCGCTTGACTCAGGAAAATGTGTTTACGGCACTCCGTCAAATGGGATTGATCCGAAAAAATAACGGGTTTCAACAATTTTTCGAATCGGCTTTGCTCACCGATCAATTTGGCCTTATGAATCTAATCACCCTCGATATGGACGAGCAGATTTTGACTCACCTCCGTTCACTAAAGTTTAAATTTCCTGGCGTGATCTTGCCGGAGTTTAACCGCCTGAAGCGAATAAAAATTCCAAATGTTTACCTCGTAAATGCAATGAAAACGTCATTGGCTCAAGCGTGGGAACAAGGCTTTGGTGATTATATGTTTAGACGTTATGAGGGGCGAGTAAAGCGAGACCTAATCTACAAGCGCATTCGTTCCACCTGGAATCGAACAGTGGTTGCAGTTTATTTGAGCTATTCGATTTATTCAACGGCCGTTGATCTTCCCAAAATTCCGGAACAGGCAATGCGGGTGGTTCATCAAGTGACTGAGCAATACCAATTTATGCAAAAGGCGCAAGTAATTTTCAAGAATTCAAAACCGTTTACGGAGCAACAAATCAATACGCTCCCCCGCGTTTTGCCAAAGTCCATTCAAGAAAGCCAGTGGGAACATTGGGTCACTACTCATCCCGAAGCTGCGCGCAACCCGAATTCTGAAGAGTATCAGGCTGCGCACGACGTCATTTTTAATCATTAATGGGTGGTGGATTTAAGGGGGTGGGCGCTTTGTGAGGCCCTTCACTTTGCCTAGAAATTTTTAATTTTCTCTAGTTCTGCCTCAAGCGCTTTTATTCGAACGTAGGCGGGCTTCCCGTCCACAGCGATCTTGTCTTCCGGCTGATAGATGGCATCCAAAATAATAAAGCGATCGGTGTGCTCGTCGGCCGAAATAAATAGTAAGCCATGCCCCCAACCAAATACTTCCGCAGTCAACCATGCGGAGGGAATCATTCCAACGATAAAGGCGAGAGTGCTA
>CAIMNF010000425.1 GCA_903842755.1 Oligoflexia bacterium | reverse complement strand
GTACTTAAAAAGGGGCTTTTCATTTTCATGCTTTAGATTTTCTCAAAGCCCTAATTTTTAAGCAACAGGATGCATGATCGGCCGGCAAACTTTTCCGTCTCCTTGTCCGAACATTACGCATTCAGCTAGCTTCTTTTGCTTCTATCGCCCCTTTTGGGCATTGGCAACGCGATTAACAAAAATATTTGCCGGAAGTAATTGGGCCGCCTCTTCCGCAGTCGCGAGCCCCTTCCTAACCGCCTCGCACATACAACAACAACTCCCGCACTTTGGACAGGGATAGTTAATCCGACATTGGGGATCGAAAATGGCTGGACGAGTCGGTTTGCAGGATTGATCGGAATCACTGGATGACGAAGAAAGTGGACCTCGAGCGACCAATAGGCTCGATGGATTTCGAGTGGCGGGTAACGCCTCGTACACCCCGTGAGGGTTTGTGTCCCGCGCTGAACCGCCAAACCAGTGAATTTGCCCTTTGACCTTTACGGAGGTTGAAGTCCCTTTTGCACGAGCGCGCTCTGCCGCAACGTTTGCGGACAACACCGGCAGCGCATTTTGATTAAATTCCTCTAGCGTCTTGGCCAAGTCATGGGGATTTTCCTCTAGGGAGAGCGTCTCTGCTGGGATTTGCTTTTGTTCGAACGCCTCTAAGTCAACAAGCTCTACTTTTTGAGGAACCGGGGGAAGCTTTTCGGTTACCTTTTCAGCGCCCGTGACTAGCCCAAAAGTTGGCGGCGGCAATTCAGGAGGTTGTATTCTTTCTAAAACGATAGGCTCTTGCCCTACTGCTTTTACCATGGGCAAATGGTGAGTTTGAGCCGTAATCGGCGAAGGCTTAGGCTGAGCCAAATAATATCCCGCAAGTCCCAAGGTCATCAAGCTTGCACACAAAATTTCTGCCGTATGCTTTTGGAAAAAGGAAACTGCCGTGGGTAACTGTCCCAGGGGCGTCGAAATTGGCTGTTGCCCCCGGTCAGGACCCGTTTGATCTGCGGGCGATTGTACTGCTTTTTTCTTGGAGATCATAAAACCTACGCTTTAAAAACCATGCTTCCATCGGGATTTAAATCCAGGCGCAACCGCTTGAGTTGTTTTTGTTTTGCAGCTGCAAAGCCCGGTGCAAAAAGATCAAAAATGATCCTTTCTAGTTCGCGCACGCCAAA
Source organism: Oligoflexia bacterium (assembly GCA_903842755.1). Lineage (GTDB taxonomy): Bacteria > Bdellovibrionota > UBA1018 > UBA1018 > CAIMNF01 > CAIMNF01. The sequence continues at coordinate 4,105 of CAIMNF010000425.1, read as the reverse complement.
CTTACTAATCCGATGATTCGCTTCAAGTGCTTGAATAATTAATCGTGGCGACACAAAATCTAATTCAATCGAATAGGACTTCGCAAGTTTCTCAATCTTCATCAACGCAATTTCTGCTACGACTTCTTTTTTCAATGCATCAAACACATAAAGCCGATCCACACGCCCCAGCAGCTCGGGTCGAAACACTTGGCTATCAGCAAGGTGAGACTTCATGGCGTTTAGCATTTCGTGATAATTTTTAGTTTCTTTTTTAATCGTGGCAAGCTTTTCAAACTGAGCGTTGCTGGTAAAAACAAACACGCAGCTCGTAAAATCAACAACCTTACCGGAGCCTTGCTCCGTTAACCGACCTTCGCCCAGCAATTGAAGAAACAAATCAAATACGCCCTTATAGGCTTTTTCCACCTCGTCAAATAGAATCACTCGCTTGGGATTAGACATCACTGGACGGGTCAATTGTCCCCCACCCTCATAGCCCACATAACCTGCAGGCATACCCACCAAACGGTCTTTACTGTGTTCGCCCGTAAGCTCCGAGCAATCAAATCGAAGCATTGCTTTTTCATCGTCAAACAAATACTCCGCGAGCGCCTTTGCCATTTCCGTTTTTCCAGTACCCGTTGGACCGAGCATCATTATATTGCAAACGGGTTTATCGCGAGACTTTCGCGCAAATTGAAGGCTGACCAATTTTGCGAGGTCGTTTACGATTTCATCTTGACCGCGAACCCGCGATAACAAATGAGCCCGCAGGGCCGTTTCGTCTACTTTGACTTCATCGCTATCTCCGAGCTCGGAATCAATGAGACGCTCTAATTCTCCCCAATCCGTAAGTTTTCTGACTGTGCTCATGAAACGCTCCTTTTTCTGACTTGATTAAAATTTCCGGGAACTAACAAGGCGTTCTCGCCTAAATCGAGTGCCACTCTTTTGGCTTTTAGCAGCAATGCCCGCTCCAAGCCTTGGGCTGATTTTTTGCGAATAATTTGGGGAATGGGGTGCAAGCCCAGTTGGGGTTGATCGCGCGCCTCTTTTAAAATGGAGAGGACCGCATTGGGGGCAACATAGTCGAGGTCAATGCCGTGACTCTTCCAATAGGCCTCAAGCGTTCGGCACGTCACTTCAGCTAGTTCAAGCGCGGCTAAATTGCCCCAAACAATAAACTCGCTGCAGAAGGAAAGAAGGCGCGAATCCACGTATTGCATTTGATCAAACCATTTTCGAATTTTAGCCTCGTGCTGGTCGCTCAAAATTTCTGACGCCATTTCTGCGGGAAGGTCCGTGGTGCAGGTACAGATAAATGCGCAGGCAGAAAAAGAAGTTTTTAGCGGAGCCACTTCTCGTACCCACTGTCCGGTTTTTAAAATTTCCAAAAATGGCTCAAGCATGGCTTCATCCATCGAACCCACATTTTCTAAAATAATTAACTGAGTCGGGTTCTGATTTACCGCAATGATCATTTCATTAAACTTGGTTGCAAAAACGGTCGGGTGCAAATTCTTAAAATCAATTTCGATGACTTTTGTAGGACCAAATAAGGCCTGACCAAGTAGTTTGGACAAGTGAGTTTTCCCCGTACCACTCGGACCAGCCACTAAGTAGACTCCCAATACTTTTCCCGGACCTGCTAAACGAAGGTCACGGTCTAGGGCTTCGGTCAATTGCCCGATTTGATTGGGGTGCCCTAAGTTTTCATGTTTGAGCCACGCGCCGAAACGCCCAACTTGGTGGGAGCGTACTTGGTCGTAAGGAATGTGCTTTCCTTGGTCCTTATGTTGACGAACTTTTTTGTAAATTAAAACACCCATCAAGGCCACTGCCGCTAAGGCTGCAACCCAAAGGCCAAGCTTTGGGCGTTCACCGACTAACATTAGAAAATAGGCGGCCGATCCCACAAGTCCAATTCCCGCGGCGATCGTTCTTACGGATTGAAGAGAATCCGCTTGGGCTTGGCTTTTCCCTTTAAGGTCATAAGATGCCGTTGATCCCCGATTTAGATTCCCCATTCCTATATTGTACCGTTTCGCTGCGGTACATCAAAGAAAATAGCACTGCGCAATCCAACTGTTAACGAACACTGACAAACCAATTAAATTAGTTTAAATAACAGATGTTTAGTGGGGTGGTTTTTAGGGATGTGTCGGCACCGACGTAGGTCAATTTTAAAAACTCGTCGGACTTCTTACGCTGAACTACTTACTCTTAACTACTTACGCTCAACTACTTACACCGTGCGATTTAGCCTTCGAGCCAGAATCAGGATTTTCTGAGCTTGATTCGGGAACAGCTGCTTTGACCTTCCCACCTTGAGCACCGTAAACCCGGACTGCTCGATCATTGGGCAAAGCGCCTTTTCTCGGTAGCGATAAATCACTCGGGAAGGACCATAGAGATCATCCGATCGATCCTCATAGCTCCCATCGCCTTCCTCTACAATGATTCCTAGCAAACCGTGATCTTTAAGCCCGTGAAACGAACTTCCCACTACTCGTTGCGCTTGCTCAAAAGAGAGGTCATTTAATGTTTCATTGATCCATACCCCGTCCAATTCACTCGCAGCTGGAGTAAACATAAGCCCATTCTTGACCAAAAACTCCTGATTCGTATTTTCCTGGCGGGCGATGGCAATCATAGGGGCCGAAAAATCTAGCCCCGTTGCTTTATGCCCAAACCTCGTCAGAATGCCTACATCTATGCCCGACCCACATCCCCAATCCAATACCCGACTTCCTGGACTTAATTCCTGTAAAAAAGGAAACATCTCATTCGCCTTGGCTGCTTCTTGCCTTCGTAAATGAATTCGCTCGGCATGGTGATTGTAATATTCCTGACAGTCGGTCCTTTGCATAAAAGTTAAAAATGGGTATAACACGGTTTCACCCAAGGAACCAAACCTATGCGTAAACTTCTCTGTAGTCTGATTGCTTCCATCTTTTCTTGCACAGCAGGCCAGTCCCTAGTCCACGCCGAAAAACTTACGCTGATCCAAAATAGCGATTCCCCCTTAGATCACCCTTGGAAGAAATTAGCTACTGAAGCGGCAGATAAAAATATCGCCCAACGGATTAACCAAGAAGTGCCCTCTTTTCTTCGTCAAATGGAAGAAGATCGCGAAATATCATCTCTGAACTCGCTTTGGGGTTTCAGCAAAAATAGTGACGAAAGTCAGCCCAACGTTCCGATCGTAGACCCTTCGTTTTTAGCGTTGTTCGCCCAAAAGACAGGAATTACCGTCATTGATCCCACGTTTAAAATTGGTCATGCGGGCCTCAACCATACTTATGGTTACCTTTTCAGTAACCTAAAAACCCCCTATGGGTACAAACGGGCTCGCTACGTACAGGGGGAGATCGAACGCGGTTTCCACCTTCCCCTCGGGCTATTTAGCGGACAAAGCAAGGAGGGAAGTTTACTCTCTTCGTTTACTTATTTTATTGGCAGCATTGCCTTAGAACATCCCCCGTTTTTTTCCAAAAGAATCGCACCTGCACTAGAACAATATAATTACAAGAATCTCAAGCGAACACGCATCACAGAAACGATCACGGAGGCTCAAACCACTTTTAAGTTTTATACGGACTTAATTCCTTTTATCGAAAGCAATCATTCGAGAGACTCCAAATCAGGGAATCAAGCACTTCTTATTTACTCCATCGACGAGGGTCAAGGCCAAAAACTCATTACCGCATTTCCCATTCAAAAGGCGTTTATGGACGACCTAACTAACCCCGCTCATCTTGGACAAGATTTGCCCATCAAACTCAAATACAACGCAGCACTCCTCCACTCGTCGCAAACGTCGTGGATTGGCAGCGCTCAGAAAAGTGAATTTTAAATGACCACTACTGAAACCAAAGATGCCATCATTGTTGTTCAAGACATTAAACGCTCCTTTCGCTCGACAAAAAAAAAGGAAGGTTTTAAGGGCACCCTCGATCTTCTTTTTCACCCCGAAGTCATCACTCACGAAGCACTTAAAGGGGTAAGCTTTACGATTGATCGCGGCGCGTTCGTGGGCTTAATTGGCGCGAACGGTGCGGGCAAAACTACATTATTAAAAATTTTGGCAGGTCTGATCCCTCCCACTTCTGGAACAGCAACC
>CAIMNF010000424.1 GCA_903842755.1 Oligoflexia bacterium | reverse complement strand
GCCCCCATCAAGTCAACTACCAAAGTTTAAAGGCTTTATTTCCGGCTTCTGCGATTTAGCCCGGACTATTTAAAATCGACAATAATCCGAGCCGGCTCGGTTAGCTCAAAGACCTCGATTTTAACCTTGGGGCGTGTGTGCAGTGTAAACGTCCATCGGTCCTGTTCCACCAGGGGGAGGAGTTCGACGGAAGTTAAGTGATGGGTTTTCTTTACGGCTTTCGCGGTGGCTTGGGTAGAGAATTCAAGTTTAGGTTTTCCATAAAGGGTAACGTGAACAAGTTTTAATACCGAATCAAGCTCGACTTGATAATAAGGCGGGCGCGCAAGAGCGGACTTATCGCCCGAAACGTTTCCGGCCAAGTCGATGACCATCCGGTCATAGCCTGCAGGATTTGGGGCAATGCGAATCTGACTGACTCTAAAGTCTGACGAATTGCGGTCTCCGCCTGTCACGGTGCCGTCTTGATAATACAAATTTTTCTTTAACTTCAACGCTTGGTGAAATGCTTCGGTATCTACTTGGGCTAGGGATTGGAAAGCGCTAAAGCCAATGGCGAACAGGATTAGGAAAAATTTCATCTTCGTTTAGTATACCAAAGGATGATCGATAATCCACTCACCAAAATAAGTGCCCACTTCAACCCGTCTACCCCTGTAAAATGCGAAGGACTTGGTCCGTCACTGGGGGGTGGTAGGGGCGCTGAACCGGAGCCCGAGTCCGGGCTTTGATGAGCCTGCACAGTACCTTGAAGCGCTTGCACAGGAGAAAGGGGCGGAGATGATTTTGGATTTGTATCTTGTGCCTTAGCCTGGTTTTGGATGAGTTTTTTCAACTCCCCGATGGACCATGACTTATGGTTTTCCTTCAGTCGCTCTTGGTCATCACTTTGCATTCCGAACGGTAAATCGACGGTATTAAAATTAAAAATACCGCCTGTCAAAATCTTCTCGCCGCCCACTTCTTTTAACCCAAACTTACCCAATTCCATTTCGGTCACTTCGTACGAATTGTCCGGGTTCGGCGGCCCCAAAAACAATACGGCTTGTTCGTTTTCTTTAAACTGGACGGAGCTGGGTATGTCTAAGGTCACGCCGTCTTTGCTGCCCCCAAGCTTTCGCACCAGAATTTGGGTACCGCTGATTTGGCCTTTGAGGACTTCTTCAACGGTCAAATCGGCAAAGGTAAAAATAGTCTTTTCGCCTGTATTCGTTGTGCCATGTTCGGGATGAATATTTTGAAGGGTACCCAGCACCATGTTGGGAGTGTTTTGGACGAGGGTTGAAAATGGAACAATGTAAAAGCTAGTAGCATAAGCCTGGGCCGAAATGAAGATCAGCAGGAAGCTTGAAATGCCATAAAGCGGAGGCAGATTTTTAAGAAGCATCTTTAAAAGGGTAGCATTTTTTGTTGGGCCTAGTGGAAAAAACGAATCAGGCTGCCTGTAGCACTTCCTAAAAGTCTGTCGCTTTGCTTGAAAATGACTTTACTGACGAATTGCCCCGCTATAAGATTCTATTGATGATCAATTCTACGTTAAAAAAATTAGGTCTGGCAGTTACTTTAACAGGAATGGTCTTCGGTTTAGCTCGGTGTGGGGGCAGCTCGAATTCTTCTAATACGGCGAGTTTTTCTTATATTTATTCGAATACGTTAAATAAGTCTTGCACCCAATGTCATACGGCGAGTGTAACTACAGCACAGGATAGTGCTGGCCTTGATTTTTCTTCCCAGGCTACTGCCTATTCAGGACTGACGAGCCGAACAGTCAATGGGACAACAGCAAGAACAGATTGTTCTACGGTTCACTTGGTTGTGGCCGACAGTCCAAGCACTTCCTATTTGATGGGAGCCATTACGACTGGAGTTTTTAATGTTTCGGGGTGCACTCCCGTATACTCAGGTGTTCATGATGGGCTTGGGCTTTCAAGCGACGAAATCAGCGGCATCCAAGCCTGGATCAATGCCGGCGCACCGAACGATTAATGCCTAAAGAATTTTTTCGAGTGGGTTGAACGTATAAATGGACCCATCTTCATATACGACCGTCAAATAAAGTTTGCCGTCCACTCCGTTTTCTAAGTTGGTCGAAATCGCTTTTTTTAAGCCGTAATTAAAACGAGTGAGTTTTGCGGGCAAATCAGATTGAATGAAATAGGCGGGATCCATTCCAATCGGGGGAAGAAAGGTCATGCGCTTTGGCAAATCCACTAAATAGAGCTCCTGCGCGTTTGCATCAAACAAACTAAAAATGGAATGAGCTGAATTAAATTGAAAGGCACTTCGCTTAAAAATGGACGGTATTGGCGATGGGCCTTCTAATTCGGCGTTCGCGGCGAGATCAAAAAATCGAAGCTCATGATCGGTCGTGACCGCAACCATTGCGCCATTGGTGCCTAAGAAGGCGTCCTGAAAGGGAACTGCCGTTTTAAAAGATAGGCCATTTTTGCCTAAATTGAGGGGGTCAAAAGTAGCAATTTTCCGTGAACGTGGATTTGGCCACGCATAAAGACTGCCCTTCGTGACTAACACCGTGTAGTCCTCTTGCACTAAGACCTTCAGCACGTCTGTGTTTGCAAAAATCTCTGCGCCACTCCTGCCCCGCTTATAGGCAATTTGGTCGAACAATAAATCCGCATAATGCGTTGGCACTTTAGGGAGAGTGTTGAAAATGTTCCACGCGTGCCCGCTTCGCGGACGGTAAAGGCCCACGCGTCCTTTGGGGTATTCGTAAAAGGATGGCCCCGCTAGAGGTGCGCCGAGTACAGCGTCCGGCAAAGTAAAGTCTTTAATGGCGCTTGGACTAAAGTGAGTTTGCGGAGCGAGTTCGCTGATCGTTTCATTTAAAAAGGCGTTTTCAAATCCATGGGTGCCTGATCGATTTTTTAACCAATATTCGTGGGTCTCACCGGTAAGCGTTGTGGTTCTTAAGACCAGCGATTGCTGTTGCTTTTGAAAATTTAGCGACGCCGGTTTTTCGTCGATAAAAAGACTTCCCAATAATCGATCTTTCCGTTTGATGATCAGTCTGTAGGAGGCGGGTCGGCCTTCGGTGGACTTCTCAAAAACGGCTGCGATTAGCTTTTGATGGATTCCGGGCACAAAGGTTTGCGTAGCGATCGCCACTTTTTCATTGGCTTTTGCCCAATTCTTTAATCCGTCCTCATGCCAATTGATGGGTTGGGTGAGCCGATCCGAGCAATCGCTGTAATCGGTGTCTGCCCATCCGGATAATGGAAGAGCAAAAAGAAGGAATGCACTCAAAACACAAAGCGCAGTTTTCATAGCTTTATTAAACTAATTTTAAAAATTAAATCAGTCAATTATATTTTCACAGATTGACTCAATCACGGCTCGTTTAAATCAAATTCCGCAACGCTGTAATTTCTGCGCGTTGTTTAGCGTCAAACTGTTTAAATGATTCTGGCTGTTCAAGTTTATCCGTTGGAGATTGATGCAGGACTTTTTTCTGAAACGCAGTCCACAATAGTTTCATTTTAAAAAGTTGATACTGGAGGACCGGTGGAGCATTCGACTGTGCCGCATAAGCCGTAAGGGTTTTTTTGGCAAAGTCTTCGATGATTTTAAGATCCTCTGCACTAAAAAGCTGGGGTTGTAACAAGCCGGTGGCTAAGGTGTTGGAGAGCGTGTGATAAACACCACTTCCAAAGAACTGGTTTTGCTGGCCATAGTCGGTAACCAAACCCAAGGACTCCCGAAACGCCTGAAGGGCGACGTCGTTTTGGTTAAGCGCGAGCGACACTTCGGCAAGCTGAAGCTTGTTTTGAATACACGTCATTAGCCATTCATCCAGGCTTGCTTTTTGGTTTTTTAGAAGTTCGTCTCGGTGTTTCAGTGCCTCTTGGCGTTCCGCTGCGACTGAAGTTTGGGCAATAAAACCGTACAGAATAGTTTGCAGGTTTTCAGGCTTTGCCTCTAGGCGGTTAAGCGATTCAAGCGACCGCAGAAACGCGCTTTTGGCTAATTCCTTTTTTCCAAGCTTAAGCCAGGAAAATCCTAAGTTTAAATTCGCTTTGGCTAAATTGAGGTCGCCTTTGATTTGCGCAGCGTGGATCAAGGTTTCGAATCGCTCGGCCGCTTCTTGGTATTGTCCTGCGGCCATCCAGTAGAACCCTTGACGCTCTTGAAAGGCGGCCGTTTTTAGCTCGGGTTTTACGTCATTGAGTTCAAGTGCCGCTTCTTTGGCTTCTCGGTTATCGTACAGGGATTGAGCAAAAAGCCACTCAAATTGGGCTTGCTCCGCAGGCGAATTAAAACCGAAGGTCTTTCGAATTGCAAAAAATCGCGCCGAAATGGCCGCATTTTGGACCCGTTGATGTAAAATCCCCAGGTTCTGCGTGGCTGCTGCCCGAATGCGGGCATTGTCTTTACCGAGTTCGTACGCAAGCATCAGTTCGCGATGGCCATTGAGGAATAGGTCTTGATCAAAATCAAGTCCCCGCGCCGCTAAGAGCAGCTTTTGGAGATGGCAATAGCCCAGCAACAAATACCGAATCGGCGAATCGCGGTCATGCTCGATTAAGTTTAGGTTTTCAAGAGCTTGATCGATGCTCGATAACTTGCCTGGAGCATCGATAAATCCTAAAAGCGCATCCACAAAATGGATATTCTCTTCCACGATTTTGCGATCTGTAAAATTCTGGTACCGATCTTTCAAAATCGCGCGTTGATGATCCTTGATCATGGTTTGGATGTAGTTGTAGTGGCTCTCTAAATCGTCGGTTTGAAGGATTGAGCCGTAAAAGAAAGCGCTTGCGTCGGCGAGCTGCCCTTTTCCCAAATAAATATAGCCTTGATCAAGGGATGCATTGGCAAAGACCTCACGCGCATAATCAAACTCGGTATCCGTGCGGTTCGTATAGCGAATCCAATTGGTGACCACGTAGCGGAGGTAATCGACTTCGCCCGCTTTTGAGAAATTCACAATGGCTCTGACATAAAGGGCTTTCCGTAAAAAGTAATCGTCTTTAGAGGCCGAAATCAGCTTATCGAGTTCGCGGTAGAAAAACGCTTTTCCGCCCGCGTCTGGCTTATGAATTAATTTCAGGACGGATTTTTCTGATTCAATTAAGGTCTTTACGGCCGGGATAAAGTTTTGGTTCAGTTGCTCAATCTTCGCTAAACGCCCGGGGACGGTGTGTGCTTCGTCTTCAATAAATTGAAGCGCACTAAAGGCATAAAAAAGCTTAGCTTCTTTTGAAAGGTGGGGCGCAAGCATCAGGTGAATATAGGCGTTTAGTGACGGTTGAACATGCGACGCTAATTCAAACGTAAGCATCAGTTGTATCGGAGCTGCGTGATCTGTGTGCGAATCATTGACTTGCGAAAGGTACGCTTGGGCCTTTGGGTGATCTCCTAAAAAGAAAGCAAGTAAGCCATGAACGACCTTGTGAAACTCAGGCTCTCCAGGAATCTGGTCCAGCTGGGTCTGCAAGAGCGACAGTTGGTCCCGAAAAGCGCGCGTGATTTCTTCAGACGTCTGCGCTTTTTTGAGCTCTTTCGCACGGAGATAAATTCCGAGAACATCATAAAACGCACGCTCGCCTTTGCCCGTCCCTTGCTTTGCCTTCGCCAAGTAATAAAGTGCCGCAGAAGGGTCGTCCGCTAAAATGTGATTCGTGAGGAGCATTTGAGTAAACAAAACCGAAGTTGCGGCCTGAGTTCTAAATTTCATGGTATTCAGAATCAAAATCCGATCTTGATAAGAGCGCGCCGTCTGGAGGGCGTTTTCCAAAATGGCTTTATCCCACGTGGCAGGAATGATTCCTTGGGCCGGCAGTTGATAAACATCCAGATTCCCCTCAAAAGCGCACGTCACAAAAAGCTCGTTTCCTAAAGTTCGGGGAAAACTACAACTACTTTCGACCGATGTCAGCTGCTCTGGAAAAAATTCTTGTCCTTCGGGGGTTGCTAAAAGTGACCGAACCGAAGCTCTAAAAATGACCGCATTGTCGCTCCCGTCGATGACGTTGTCGTGGTTCGTGTCATTTAAATAATGGCTAAAATAAACGTACTGTTCGTCTTCGCTGAGCGAGGGGAAGCCAGAAATCCCCGGAAGCGAAAACCGTAACACTTTCTTTTGCCCTGTAGAAAGGTCAGCAAGCACCAAATTGCGTTGCGGCGAACCCGATTCGGTAGCGATTTGTTCATAGATTAAATACTTCCCGCCGGCCCGCATCGAAGGAGACCACACTTTCCCTTCTGCAAGGGTCGTCGTTTGGCCCGTAAGCAGGCTTTGGGTGACGATCTTCCAAACTTTATTTTGAATGTCCCGAACAACAAATCCAACTTCGGTATTTGATTTCCAAAAAGGGCTCGCCCGCTCGGTATCCGTTTCTTGCGCCGATCGGTTCAGGCAATGGATTTTCGAATCGGTTACGGGTTCACGGTACTCCTGTTGGGCTTCGATATAGCAAATATCTCCACGGGCGTTCAGTTTGTAATAGGTAAACGCAATATTGCCATTTTGAGCTACTGCAGGCTCTTGGGAATCCGCGTTGAGTGGCAGCAAACTAGTAGCCTGGCCCGTTTTTAAATTCTGAACTTTTAGATGCGACACTAGGTCCGCTTTGTGGGTAAAAAATAGAAAAGTCCCGGTAGGATCAGGAACCCCGTGGTATTGGTCGTCTGGACCAATCGTAAGCTTGGTAAGAGGGGTCATCCGCCTTGCGGAAGCCGCGCGCTGCTGGACCAAGGTTTCACCAATAGCCACCTTTTGACTAATAAAACAGGCAAGCGCAAATAAAAAAACGGTCGCGAGTGGACGAGGCTTCATTCTTCGCTCACCCCTTCCCCGTTAAGGACGTGGTAGAGTCTTTCTTTTTGAGGCGAAAGCGGAGTGGTGGGAAATGGGATGGGTCCCAGAGACGAAGAATTCTGATAAAGCTGCGATTCGATTTCGGGCCATTCTCCAGCCGATTCTTGCTCCAAAATAGTTTGGCGATCCAGGACCACAATTTTCGGGGTGCAGGCGAACAGTTGGATTAAAACTGCCGATCCGAAAACAGCCATTATACGGATTTTTAAAGTGGAATTAATCATGTGCGGAAGTCTCCTTTTGGGTTTGGGATCTTAAAATAAACTGCGAAATAGGAATACCCCGCAGGGCCTCCTGAAGGTTTACTCCTAAGGCTTTCAGGTTTAAATCCATATTCATATAGCCGTCGGCAAAGCTAAGCGCGACGCCTGTGGGATAAGCTTTGGTGAGCAAACTTCGAATCCGATTCATTTTTTCGTTCTCAAAATTTGGATCCATGACGTTGATCAGGGTAATTAACTGGGAACTTCCAATTTCGGTGATGTCAATTCTGCCATCGACAGTCCCTTTGCTAACGTTTGCAAGAAAGCCGGTGCGCCCGCTCATTTTTTTGTCGCCCTCGGGAATCT
>CAIMNF010000423.1 GCA_903842755.1 Oligoflexia bacterium | reverse complement strand
TCTCGCCCTGTTTTTTTTGCCCATTTCCATACATTCCAGGCTACATCCATTCCCATATAGATCCAGTCATGTTTGGTTAGACCAGCAATAAAAAATCGCTCACCTAAAAGGCGCTTTCCCAACACGCTTAACTGTTCGGCGATGTGAGGATCAGCAAAATCTATGAGTTTAATTCTGCGCTCGGCCTGTTCAAAGCCTATCGGATAGTTATCCAGATAATATTTAAGCAATGCCAATGGCCGATAGCGGCTGTCATAAGGGATGACGATCATGGTCTTGGGGTCTTCTAATAAATCTTTTCCTTCTGTTGGGGTAAGTAAGGTGGTAATATTGTCAAATTCGACGCTCTTTTGGCTATAAATCCAATTTTCATCACGAACAGGAAAGTGAATCGACTTTTGATCAATGGGTACGGGAAAATAATCCCCGGTTTTTGGGTCCAGTGCTTTTCTTGGAAAAAGATTAAACGCCCTAAAATCGAGAACGTATTTATTCCCAAATTTTGCGAAAGCAGCCACAAGTTCCGGCGATTTGTCGTAAGCAAATACTTTCTTAAAGGGGCGGTGATTCGTAAAGACGATGTCCGTACTTTTGGCAACTTTTGGTCCTAATTCAGCTGCTTTTCGATTTAAATATGCTGCGATTTCGGAAGAGAAATGAAATTCAAACGGTAGGTTTCCAAACCGCGGGCCAAAATAAGGAAGTCCAGACTCGGCGCCGATTTGAGTTCTCGAATTATCGATCAAGATTGGCGGAGGATTAAAATTAATCTTAAAACGACTAGAGTCAACCTCGTCTACGTTGACCGTAGACAAACCCCATTTTCCGGACTGCTGTTCCGCATCGATTTCATAAACATCCAAGTTAAGATCGCTTCTAAAATAGATTCCAGCTTCTTGACCGGTTTTGGCATTTCGAATTTCGATGAACTGCAAAAGGGCCACCAAAGAAGCAAAAAAAGCGACAATAGGGAGTCCGACTTTGCCGATCTTTGCACGTCGCTCAGACCCAATTTTTACTAAAATCCAACCTAAAAGGGCCGATGCGCCCGTGAGAGCGATCGACCCTAATTGAAATATTCCGATTAAAGATTGCGGCGTAGGCAATGCATACGCGGCGTTGAGATAGATTGATCCAAAAAATAAAACAAAAAGGAACCGCCCCGCACTTAACCCCATACCTCTTTTTATCAGAGGTCGGTGAAGTTGTTAATAATTTATAAATGACGTCAGTTTAATGACGCGGGGGTGGTTAAACTCTTAATTGCTTGCGGGAGTCCGATGAGCCCAGGCGCTTTGACTCCATTGGTTAATATCCGCATGGCAGGCTTCTCCACTTGTGCCTGCTTGGGTTGCCGCATTCTTGACACACGAGAGACGGTCTGCCTTAGCTACCCCTTTGCACGCCTTAAAAAAAGCGCTGCAGGGGCCACTTTTGTTGTTGTACCGTGCTGTAGGGGCACTGGACTGCGCCATCGCTTGAAAAGTGACCATTTGAGAGCTTAAAATCACAATGCTTAATACTAATTTCATCATTATCCACCTCTGTTTCTTCCTAGATTATCTGATAAACGAAGGTAGGCGACAATGTGTCATTTTTGATTTTTTTGGTTCGAGTACTCGAATTAACTGTTACTTTACACCGATTTAGTTGATTGTTTTTGAGTTGCTTTTTGATTGGCCGCCAGCGCATTTGGACTTATCATTCTGCCATGAATAAAACGTGTCGTTTTTTAGGTATAGGTACTCTGGCGATGATTCTAAGTTCTTGTGCATCTACTTCAGGGGTCAAGTCAACGTCAGAAAAGTCACCCCAAGCGTCTCAGGAAGCAATTCAAAAATTGATTCAACAAGCGGGGGACACCCTAATCACTGTTAAGCCAACGGGAGCTGCTCCTTACCCCGTCCACGTTCACGCACCCACCCTGGTACCGTTCATTCAAGCGCACTATGATGCTGAGCAATTGAACAAAATTAAAGATATCCTCTCTAAATCACTGACCATTAAACTGGGCTCCAATCATCTTCCCAAAGCGGCAGATCGTTTTGAATCTGACCCAGATCAGTCCACAAAAAATGATCCTACTCATTACGACGCGGTTTGGGTTCGCGATAGTTTATGGGTTTATTTGGCGTTGGCTAAAGACCATGACCCACAAGCATTGCCCCTCCTTAGAACCTTGATCGCATATTTTGCATCGCCAGACCAAGTTCAGCGCTTGAATGCAGTGATTCAGAATCCGGCCTTACTTCAAGGGTCAGCGACCAGTATGAACGCAGTCCATATTCGCTTTGATGGAGCCTCGCCCACGTTCCAGGACGTTCAAGAGGGCGGCAAACCCCAACATTGGAACCACAAACAAAACGATGCGCTAGGATTATTCATCGATTTATATGCGCGCGCACTTCTCGAGAAAAAAATTTCTTGGGCTGATTTATCCTTCGAAGAACAGAATTTATTGAATTTGTTTCCACAGTATTTTGAGGCAGCTCAATTTTACGCGATGGAAGATGCAGGAAGTTGGGAAGAGATCGAGCGTACCAACACCTCCTCAATTGCATTGGTCACTTCTGGGTTGGAGCGGTTACAAAAAGTTTTTAAAACGCTTCCCAAGAATAAAGATCACCCCCATTACTCCAGTCAAAAATTACGTAAGCTTATTCAGCTTGGGTATAAAACCATTCGCGCCCAGCTCAACGCTGGGGGGGAATCGCCTGCTTATCCGCCTAATGATCCGCATTATCGAACCAGTGATGCTGCTTTGTTAAATTTAATTTATCCCGCGCAATTGTCCGCGCTTAAACGGACCGATTATGTGAAGGTGCTTAAAATCGTCGAACCGCTTGTTGGCGAAGTAGGCGTAAAGCGCTATTTAAACGATTCTTATCAGGCGGGAAATTTTTGGTTTAAAGCGACTGCAAACACGGAAGACACCAGTTCAGCGCAAGATTTCATTCAACGCGGAAAGCAATTGGCGGCACATTCCGAAGCGCAGTGGTTTTTTGATTCCTGGATCGCACTCTGTAACCAAACCTTATTTGAACGCTATCGATTAAAAGGATTTAAAGAAGCGGCTTGGGTTCATTTGAATAGGGCTTTAGGACAAGCGACCGGAGGAACCGCGCAAAATAAAATTTTAGGCGCGGACGGTGAACCAGTACTCCCCCTCGCTTTTCCGGAAAGTTATAACACAATCATTGACACCAAAACGGGGCAGCGAGCATTTGCTCCAAGTCCGATTACTCCGTTGAACTGGGCCAAAGCATCACTCCGAATTTTATTGCTCCAATTGCTTGGGGACAAGTGATTCCAAACTGTGCTATTCTCTTAGGACTGGAGAAACCAATATGCCTTGTAAAAGTGTTCCTAAAGGAAAAGTTCTAAGCGATAAGTACGATTTAAAGAGTTTGTTGAAGGACTGGCGAGCCCACTATCCTGAAGAGACTCAACTGAACGGCCTGAGTGAGCCAAGTGAAAAGGCCTGGATTCATTTTAAATATACGCCTCCCGAACTAACCGGCAGCAAGATGATGTGGAAATTGAATGCGGACACCCATAGCTCTGCCGTTGATCAATTTATTACCGAAGGTCAATTTAAGCTCGATAAGCTAGAAAATGGCGTCCGCGTTTTAAAGCTCGGTGATGCAAGTCCAACTCACGGTTGGAATTGCTATGAAGTTACTAAGTAATTAGTAACGATAGTCCTCGATATCCTTTTGAGGTTCGACAGCCAAAATTCTTAAATATTCGTGAGTGGGCTTGCGTGGGATCACCTTCGAAAGCTTCGCATGACTCTTCATTTTTAGCGCAAGCTTTTCAAATAACGTCAGATAAGCAGGCAAAGTCCAACGGCCAAAGTGAGTACACCCGCCTTCATAGCCTTGCTGTTCGTATTCTTCGGGAGTGGTGACATAGCTGGAGTGGGAGTTGGAAAATCCTTGAACGACCACCCGTTTGCATCCGCGATCCTTGAGAAGTGACAGGAGAAGTACGCCCAACCGCCGGCCCGAAACTACAGTAAACTCGGCGGGAACGATGCCCAACACTAAAGTGCCGATTTGAAGAATTTGAATAGGCAAAACAGCGGGGCTAAATAGAATCTGTTCAAAAATTCCCATTTTTCCCCATCGTTTAAGGTGGTAAATGACCGGGTCGATCCAATCCGGAAAAATTAGGTTACGGGGATGACACGCTTGAAAAACTTCGGAATTCCCACAGTGAATCACGGTTACCTTTCTGCCGTGAACCGGATCATCGGCCCAAGGAAACCGACGCGAAGGTACTTTGTTGGTAAAAACTCGGCACGCTGATGCCTTTAAGTAGCGCCATAGCTCGACTGTTCTGACTAAAACCCTTAAGCTTATCATAAACGAGTAACTGATCCCGCGCCCCTCGGCCGTTCCATAAAGTTGAGGTAGCCCAATTTGGGCGGCGCCCGTTTTGACGTTATGTTTTCCACCTACAAAACGAGGCTCAACCTCCACATTCGATAAATCGTGATATTCGAGTGCACTTTCTAAATGAGGAGCAAGAGGGCCGGTACTAGGCGCACTTTCCCAAAGCTTCAGGGCCTGGTCAAACTGTAGTTGTGCATTGATGGTGCAGCTTTTTTCGTCATTAAAATCAGCGCCCCGTTTTTCTTTTAATCCTGGATAATACTTAAAGTTAGGACTCACATCTCCTGCAGCGCTTTGAGCAAATACACTGACAAAGTCTATGTTCCCCTGCACTTGAAAATGTTTTTCCATGAGAAGTGCTGCAATGCCTTTGTTGTCCCCGTGGATCAGAAAACGGTCACGATGAATCGAAGTCCCGTGCACTGCAAACCAGTTCCAGCACGCGATGGGCTTGCCATCCAGAGAGTCAAAGCGCAATAAAGTCATTTCGCGATCCACCGCCAAATGCCGTTCGGCACGGGTCACCTTTCTAACGTCTGGATTTCTATTCCACGCGCGAATGGAGCGATTAAAAGCGACCGGTTGATCGGGTGCAAACTCTCCAACATTCAGATAAAGATTGCCGGGAACCGCACGATGAATGGCTTCAAGCGCGGCTTTTACCGATCCGTTTAGATAAGGTTTAAAAACGCCTTCATCAAAGCCGCCGTTTGAAAGCGAGTAAAAGGGGAAAGCTGAAAACCCCCCAGGCGCACTGTGAGTATGAGTCGCAGTTAAGACAAGCTCGCTCTCCGTTAGGGGGAAAAGTTTTTGGATTTCTTCTAAAATGCCCATTCGCAAAGCTTGGGAAATAAAACAGATATCCAGGCAGATCATGATGGTCACTCTATTTTTCGATAGATTGGGGGGGGTGTCTCCGGAAACCGCGTGTTGTTCTTGAAAATTCCTGCCAGATTTTTCTTCAAAACTTTCTTCATCCAGCAAGATCGCAACGGCGCGCGCAAAAAGGGGCGTTCCAATTCCCTTCACTCGGTGGTTAGGATCTCCCCAACCTAACATTACGGCCCCAGGTGCCTGAGGCGTGATGTCCACGCGAGAAGCCCCAATACGATAGTTCATAATTTAATCTCTAAATTGTGTATAACAATACGGTGCCTTTGATTTTAGCATCATAAACAATTTTGGGAATACATTTTTGCGTTTGTTCATGGTGGACCAGTAATGAGCCATGGCATTTTCTAGCGATTCTTTTGAATGTTTATCTAAATTCTTTTCAATAATCCACAGCCCTAAATTGAGGTTCCCATAGGCGCTTAAAATCGTGCGATCCAAATTGCCCCGTTGGTTACCCGATCGGTAATCCTCTCGCGCCAATTCTTGGTCCTTTTCCCACGAAACGTCGTCAAAAGGGTAACCGTAGCTGTAGGTGTCTCCATAAGACAGTTGCAGTAAGCCCTCCGAGCGAATATACATCCCCGTGAGCAAATCTCGATGGTGGCTAGGTTCGATGTAAATCGTATTTCTAAAATAGTTCGATTCAAAGTAAGAAATGGATGACAAAAGCGCCGACCAAAATCCTGCTCGATCCTCATAACTGAGGTGCTGCCAGCGAGCGCAAATCGTCCGCATTCGTTTGTGATTCAGATCAAGCAGATCCGGATAAAACGTCGCGATTTGGTTTTGGATGTAAGTATCATAATCGCTTAGCCAGCCTTGATCCACTTGATTTAAGGGTGTCGCGTCAGCCGGTGAATTGACCTCATTGGACGCCTGCCCTTCCACGTTGAAGTCTTGAGCAAAAGCCGCGGAACAGTGCCCCAGAACGTAACCAAATAAGATTAAGTTAAAGGCGATTAAATATTTGCCGGCGTTGAACTTATGGGTACTCATTCGCGTTCTCTCTTTTTTAATGGGATCAAAATCATTCTGAGCCCAGCGGTTAGCTTTAAACAAAGAAAGTTTAATCATTAAATGAAATAAATGGCAAACAGTTTTTATTGAATGGTACGCATTTAAAAATTCTTGAGTTCATTAAACGTAAATTTAAGCGTCTGTTCCGCTAACGAGGGAACCCTTTCGATGTTCATTTTTAAGTAGTAATCATTCAAACCTTCGGAATCAATCAGGGTTTGGGTCAGAACCCAACTCGATTCGGTGACTTCTTTTAGTTCGGTAAATTTCTTGGAGCGCGCGTTTTGGTCGGTTAAAATCTGGGGGTGGCTTAAGTAATAGTGTTCCATAATTTTTTCAAGGACCTCGGGCGTGGTCCCAAGTCTTTCGGCGGCGTCGCGGTAGGATTTTCGAGCTAACAGCCGTATCAGCTGAAAAACCTCGCTTCGAATAAGAGCAGTTAATTGGGCCTGAGCGTAAACTTGAGCCTTTTTTTCAGCAATTTTTACCTGCCGGTCGGACTCGATTTGGTCTGAAGCAATATTTACTTGCGGAATTCCTGGTGCAAGCTTTTGCCATTCGTCGATCAAACTTGAATCGATGGTCCGTAAAATGCCTCTCAAATATTGTATGATCAGGAGGACCTCTTCCGTTTTGAAAGTGAAAGGCACCGTCTGCACCAATACTTTGTAAACATCGCTTAAATACCGCAATAAAAGTCCCTCCCCCCTTTCTAAATCATAGTGCAAGACATAGTCGTGAAAGGATTGAAAAGTTTCCGCCATTTCCCGAGCAATAGACTTAGGACGGATATTTTCTTGTCCCACCCAGGGATGTTTCTCGGCAAAAAAATTAAATGCTTGATAGATAAAATCTTGCTTGGGTTTTGGATAATCTATTTTTTCCAACTCCTCCAGTCGGTCTTCAAACTCCATGCCGGATTCTTTAAGCTCCTGCATCCGGATTGTCTTTAAATGATCGATTTGGCGCCTTAAAATTAAATCTGGGTTTTCTAGGATTGACTCTACCAACGTCAAAAGATCAAGCGCAAAGGTTTCACTGTTTAAATCGAACACCTGGAGCGTGTCGAGTAAAAATAACGAGAGTGAATGATTCAGTGAAAAGTCATGCTGAAGATCGGCGTTCACACGAAGCGGATTCAATTTGATGATTTCTCGATTAACTAAGGCTCTAAAAAATTGAAACGCCGTTTTACCGTGCTGTTTTTTTTGGTGATGGTTTTCATGGCTTTTTAAAATTAAGCGTTTAAGGTCCTTTCCAGGCTGACTTGTTTTGCGACTCAGGACATTTAAAACCATCGCATAACTTACTTGGAAGCGCGAAGTTAACGCCTCAGGCATCTGGCTACTTAATTTATTCATAGTTTCTTGGTTCCAAGAAACAAAACCTTTTTCAGGCGGCTTTTTCTTCACCAATTTTTTTGACTTTTTCGGATCTTGAGCGATTTTTTGATCGATGACCGCATTCTCAATCATGTGCTCAGGCGCTTGAACAACGACTAGACCCTCGTCATCAAAGCCTTTCCGTCCGGCTCGTCCCGCAATCTGTTGAAAATCGCGCGCAGTTAAAATCCCTACTTTTTTTCCGTCAAATTTGCAGAGTTTAGTAAACAAAACGGTTCGAATGGGCACATTCACCCCTACCCCTAGAGTATCCGTTCCGCAAATGACCTTGAGTAACCCCTGTTGTGCTAATTTTTCGACCCAGACTCGGTACCGTGGTAAAAGCCCAGCATGGTGAATCCCAATGCCATGTTTCAAAAAACGCTCTACTTCCTTTCCATAAGGACTCTTAAAATTCACTTCACGAAGCTGATCCCGAATTTTGTTTTTCTCATTTGGACTGCAAAAATTAACGCTGAGTAAATTTTGAGCCGTTTCGGCACATTCCCTTTGGGTAAAGTTAACCAAATAAATAGGCGCTTTGTTTTGTTCGATGAGTTGCGTGATTTTTAATTGAAGCGGAGTTTCGCTATATTGAAATGTTAATGGAACCGGTCTAACATTCGTTTTAATCGCGACGGTAGGACGCTGGTTTAGCGCCGTAAGTTCATTTTCAAAAAATTGGGTTTCCCCCAAGGTTGCAGACATCAACAAGAAGCGGGACTGAGGCAAGGTAAGAAGTGGAATTTGCCAAGCAACCCCACGCTCCGCATCGGAATAATAGTGAAATTCGTCCATAACGATATCGTGTGCAACCAAGTCTTGGCCTAACCTAAGGGCGAAGTTAGATAAAATTTCTGCTGTGCAGACGACAATCGGCGCATCGGCATTGACGGAAGCGTCGCCAGAAATCATCCCAACTTTTTCCGGTCCAAATTCCTTGCAGAGGGCGATGAACTTTTCATTCACCAACGCTTTAATGGGGCAAGTATAAAAAGAGCGCTTTCCGCTCGTTAAACTATGAAAATGCAGTGCCGTGGCGACTAAGGATTTTCCTGATCCTGT
>CAIMNF010000422.1 GCA_903842755.1 Oligoflexia bacterium | reverse complement strand
TACAAATACTGCGCGTCTTTTTTCCATTCGGCGGGAGTCTTTTTTCCGACCGGGTAACCGACGCAAAGCTGGTCGAAGTCGGTATTGGCATGGAGTGCTTTGCCTGCAGAATAGCGAACAGGCCTTTGTTCGGGCTTTGTAAAAAGTGCGCAAAGGTTGGGAATGGAATTATTGTGCAAATACGGATACCTTGCCCAAATTCCGTCCAAAGGCGGCGGAACATAGCCCTTTTGCGTTGCGATTTGTATTGAAAATTCCTGAGAAAACGCAAGCGGATTAAGCGCCTCTTCGAGCGCTTGCATCCCCTGTGCTCTTCCAGGGTCCGTTCCCACGTCGATGACCGGCGTTTGTGCGTGGTAGGTGACCGCAAGGGTGTCCAAAATGGAAACGTCGGGCGCGCTCGTTCGTAGTTTTAAAAAAGCGGCCTCGGACAAAGACCACGCTTTGGTATAATGACCGTGGCAGTGGGCGCAGGAGTTTTGAAAAAGTAATTCTCCCCGTTTTGCTTGAGTGAGATGGATTGCCGATTCTCCAAAAAAATCTCGGTATTTTGGAGCTTGAGTCGCAAAAACCGCAGTGGTTAGTTCTTCGACCACTTTTTGGTTTTGTTTAAGCCAGTCCACTAAAGGCATCAGATCGGTTCCGCGTCCGATTTCATTCCAGAGAAAATTAGTGAAAATCGGATTGCCCGAAATAACCGACCCGTCGCTGAGCCATCGGGTTTTGTATTTAACATTCCACCAGGGAGCGGGTTTACTGTCCGCGACCAAATGATCGAGGAGGTTCGGCCTCGGGTGCTGAGCATACGCCGTGCTTCGGGTAGCCCAAGGGTCGGTCCCTCGATGGGCGAGTGACAACGCAACTTGCGAAAGCGAAGTGTCTAGTCCCAAGACCTCGGGCCGCTTTACGGCGATCGATTGAATATGATTTTGAGTCTCCGAGTACATATTTGCTTCAGCGCTTGAGGCGCCGGTCATCAGGGCATAAAGGGAGGTGGGAGTTTTGCTGACCGTTGTTTTCCCTAATCTAAAAAACTCATTTGCTCTGGAAAACCGATTCGTCATTCCTAAGATCGTCTTTCCAAAGAGCTGGGACGAGTGGCAAGCGGCACAACTCAGGGTGAAGCCTTGGGCCCCGTTCCGTTCAATTAGCGAAACGCCCATCGGATATTCGGCCTGGCTGTTCGAAGGGACAGGAATGGAACCATCCGCCGGAAAGGCGTTTAATCCGAGCCAATCCCAAAATCCGTCAAATCCTTTAAATTCCGGGCTTAACGATAACGCGATTTTCATAAATTCAAACAGGGGCTGGCCAGGCTTTGCATTTAAAATCCGCAGGGTGGATTGAGCAGGCATCAGGAGGTCTGTTACGACTACCGGGTATTGAAGTGCATGCAATTGACCTTTCTTGATCTTCTCCGACCAAACCGCTTGAGGCCAGCCATAAATATTTTCACGTCCATGAGGCAAACTAGGATCAATCCTTGCTTCTGAAGTCCAGTCCGGTTCAATTTGGGCGAGAGCAGAAAGGGTAAAGCCGATGATGGCCAGCATCAAAAATAAGCGCATAAAAACTCTATTTTTATTTTGCATTTCGCAAAAAAGCGTCTCAGGAACAATTCGGTGAAGTCAATATGGCTTTTTTACGAAAAATCAGAGAAATTGACACCATGAACACTAAAAACATCAAGAAGATCGGCTTCGTGATTAAGCACAACCAAGCCGAAGCAACTCAGCTCGCCCTGGAAGTGGGAAGTTTCCTAACTAAACGCGGATTTGAAATGGTTTATTGCGACGAGAATCAAAAGGCCCTTCTCGCCGCTCAGAAGCTTGGTCAATCCAAAGGGGCTGAAAAGATTGATGCTAAGCTTAAATTGATCCCGAAAGAAGACCTGCCTCATAAAGTAGATTTTATCATCGTGATGGGCGGAGATGGGACGTATTTGAGCGCTGCCCGATTGATGAAAGAAAAAAGTATCCCAATTTTAGGCGTGAATATGGGAACGCTTGGATTTTTGACCGAAGTTAAAAAAGAAGAAATTTACGACACGCTTCATCGCATTTTTGCAAAAAATGAATTGCACTTTTCCCTTCGCACCATGTTGGAAGTGAGTGTAATTCGTAAAAGTAAAGTCGCCGCAAACGAAAAAGCACCAGAAAAAACCATTCTGCAAGGAATTGTCGTAAACGATGCGGTCATTTCCAAGGGCGCAATTGCGCGGATCATCGGCGTTAAAGTGACCGTAGATGGGTCCTGGGCGAATACCGTTCGCGCAGACGGGGTCATTATTAGTACGCCGACGGGCTCGACCGCCTATTCTCTTGCAGCAGGGGGCCCGATTGTGATGCCCGGGTTAGGGTGTATTTTGGTGACACCAGTTTGCCCCCATGGTCTTACCCAGCGGACCTTAATTTTATCGGACAAAAAAACCATTGAACTCACGCTCGACCATACACCCGGCAACGTTTATTTAACTTTAGATGGCCAAGAAGCGGTAGACCTACGTGAGGGAGATGTAATCCGAGTCTCGCGATTCAACGAACATAAACTAAAAATTGTGTCCGCTCCGAATCGGGACTATTTTATGCTCCTCCGGGAAAAGCTAAGATTTGGAGAAAAATAATTATGTTACAAACGATAAAGATTAAAAACTTTGCTCTGATCGAAAATGCTGAAATTCCCTTTTCTTCCGGGTTAAATATCCTTTCCGGCGAAACGGGCGCTGGGAAATCCATCATCCTTGAAGCGATTTCGTTGCTCTTGGGTGGACGTGCAAACGGTGAAGTCATCCGCCATGGTGCGGACGAGGCGGTGGTAGAAGGTTATTTCGGTACGGAAGAATTGCCGTGGTTAGAAGCTAGGCTTGTAGAAGTCGGAATTGAAAGTCATTCCCATGAGCTGTTGATTAAACGAACAGTTCACCGCAGTGGGAAGAATCGAATTTTTATCAATGGCGAAATTGCAACCCTCAATATGCTGCAATCGGTAACGGACGGTCTGGTTGACCTTTGTGGGCAGCACGAGCATCAATCGCTCTTTAAAGCAGCAGTTCAGCTCGCGCTTTTGGACCGTTTTGCAGAACTTGAAAAACAAACTCAGCAGGTGGGTAGCCAATTTTTAAAGACGGGAGCGCTTCGGGATGAGTGGGAATCGCTAAAAAAGAAAGAAGAAGAACGCATCCAGCGCCTGGAATTTATTCGTTTTCAAATTGAAGAACTCCAAAATGCCAACCTTAAATTGGGCGAAGACGAAGACCTTACGCAACAGAAAAAACTCCTTCAATCTCACGAACAGCGCCTTACGCTTGCGGGACAAATTGAGGAAGCGCTCAATGGAGAAGAGGGCGTCTTGGATCGAATTCGACTTGCACTTAATCGGGCAAAAAGCTTATTTACCTTAGATCCTTCCTCGCAAGAACTCTTCGATTCGTTAAGTCGCGCCTGTGCAGAGGTGGACGAGTCTACTCGCTTTGTTCGGGGCTATTGTGCTAAATCGGACCTGAGTCCTGAGCGGCTTCAAGAAGTTCAAGAGCGTTTAAGTTTAATTACCAATTTAAAGCGCAAATATGGTCAGTCCATTGAAGATGTTTTGGCACACCACCAAAAACTATCTGGCGAGATGGACTTGCTTGAAAACTTAAGCTCAAGGCTTGAAGAAATTTCGACGGTGTTTGAAAAAGAGCGAGAAGCCCTGATGATCTTGGCGAAAGGGCTATTTGCAAAACGAAAAAAGGGCGCCGACCAATTTGCAAAAGCGGTAACCCAAGAATTAAAGGAATTGCGGATGCAAGATACGGTCATTGACCTTGCGCTTCAATTTGTTCCGGACTTGAACTTCTGGGGGCCAGAATCGTTGGGCACCGAAATTTCGTTTCAGGTGCAAACCAATTTGGGAGAAGAAAAGAAACCGATTCAAAAAATCGTATCCGGTGGCGAACTCTCGCGCCTGATGCTTGCGATTCGCCGTGTAATTGCGGACCGGGGCGGAATCGGCGTATATCTTTTTGACGAGATCGATGCAGGTCTCGGCGGGCAGACGGCCTATACGGTCGGTAAAAAGCTAAAAAGTGTTGCGCAATACAACCAAGTCATTTGTATCACCCATGTGCCCCAAGTTGCGTGTTTTGCGGATCATCATCTGTCAATCGCGAAGCACTCGGAAAAGGGGCGCACAGTCACCCAGGTTACCTTACTTCAAGGAAATGCAAGGCGTGAAGAAGTGGCGCGGATGTTAGGCGCTGAAAAGCTCACGCCTTCGGCAATGAAGAATGCAAAAGATTTAATCGAGGGCGCGAGTTTGTGACGAGGTCGCATTAGGATTTTGCTTTTACTGTGATAAGGACCCAGGTTCATCCTTTAATCGAGCCGGAACAAATTTGCCTTTCTCGACTTGGTAAAGAGTAAGCTTCCTCACACATCGGTGCTCGGTCAGTTTTACCATTCCCGTTCCGCCTTCGACTGCAACGGGGTGTTCTAATTTTAATCGGAACTCATCGCGAGTCGAAGGATGGTCCTCCAGCGCGGCGAGCATTAGTTTTGCGGAGTCGTATGCAATGGCTTCGATTTCGCCTGGAGTACCGTTGTAAGTATCTGTGAAAATTTTAATAAATTTTTGTGTTTCTGCGGAAGGGTTCAAAGTGTCATAGGCAACTGGGAAAACCGATTTTTCAACAAAGTTTTGTGCCCGTTGAATGAGTTGTGAAGAGTTCCAAGAGGTGATGCCTAAATACGTGAGTTTGTCTGCATCACGATAAGCAAACGTTGGGATCAGTTGGCCCACGGTCCTGGCTTCGTCGGGAATAAAAACAGCATCAAAATCAACGATGGGGGGCAAATTGTAATACTGCTGCGTTTTCATCGTTTTTTTGGTGATCTTGAGCTGTTCGCGTTGGGTAGCGAGGTCTTCCAATTCTTTGGAGCGGGCATCTTGGTAATAAAGTCCAAGACTTTTGTCGACGGGATCCCTAAAGTCAGTGTCCGTGGGTTCATAGAATTCATATGCGCGAATTTGGGCTCGTTTTGCATCCGCTTCATCCCAGAACAGTTTGGCAAATTCTTCGCCCGACTTATTCTTAGGCGCAATGACGGCAAAGCGCTTCATTCCCTTGACGTTTACTGCGTAATCTAAGACCTGAACGACTTGGTCGTGGCTAGAAATTGAGCAAGAAAAAAGCTGAGGGGAGACCGGGCCTTGCGCCTGCGCGATTGAAAACAAGGGAACCTGATACTCTGCCGCTTTGGTTGCAAGAAGGTCAATTCCTTTACTCAACAAGGGGCCGATGATGGCCACGACCTGGTCTTGTTCGACTAATTTCTGAAGAGCGGCAAAATGGCTTTCTGGTGTTTCACCAGAGTCTTCAGTGATGAGCTCCACTTTTTTTCCTAACTCGGTTTGTTGGAAAGCAAGCTCGATCGTTCTTTTGACCCGATTTCCAAATGACTCGTATTTCCCACTCAAGGGCAGCAGTAAGCCAATCCGATTTGGGTTTACAGGGCCCGCATAAACTGAAATGGGGGGCGTGGGGGATGGGCTAGCAGAGGTCAATGTTGCCCCGGGCGGTGGGGGCGCGAGTGGAGATGGGCTAATTTCATTTTCCTGAGTTTGAAGAATTTTATTTTTAAGCGAGAGCACTTTGTGTTGGTGAGTGGCGTCTAACGTTTCAAGTTCGATGGCCTGAAGGACCGCAAGCGACTCTTCTGGTTTTTTGCCCTCGTAGAGGGCCGCGGCCAAATTATAATTAAAATAATCTTTAAACTCAGGCCGGCGATTTTCATCCAACGCTTTTCTAAAAGCGGCTTCGGCCAACAGCGGGCGCTTTTGAGCCAAGAGGCATAGTCCTTTAATGTTCCAAAATTGCGCAGGGTCCGCTTCAAGGATTTTTTCTTCCGAGGTATGATTGATCACCGCTAGGGCGGCGGCGTATTCGCCCCGCAGGTAAAGGGCCTGAATTTTTTTAATGAGTTCATTGGGATGATTTTCGATCACTGCGGTGCTGGCCGTTGAAGGCTCATACGTTCTTCGAATCGGACCCTCGCTACACCCTTGGTTGTTGATCGCTAAGATTAAAAAAAACAGAGCACTGCAGTTTTGCGTCTTGTTGGGTCTCATATGAGACCACGTTAGCCTTTTTTCGAAGGATTTCCAATCCCTCGATCTTGCGCAAGCCTAGTTCTTAAAAAATTTCTTTTACGCGCTCAAAAAAGCTTTTATGAAGCGGATGCGCACGGCGGTCTTTTTTATCGAGCTCATCAAATTTCCGAAGCAAGTCCACCTGCTCGGAGCTCAGCTTGGACGGAATTTCGACTAAAACGCGCACCAACTGATCGCCACGTCCGTATTGGCCAAGTTTCGGTAGCCCTTTGGCTTTCAATCTAAAAATTTTGCTCGATTGGGTGCCTGCTGGGATTTTCATTTCCACTTTACCGTCCAGCGTCGGCACGTAAATCTCATCTCCCAACGAGGCTTGCACAAAGGTGATCGGAACGTCGCACAATACGTCCGCTCCTTCGCGGGTAAAGAAATCGTGCTCCAAAACATTGACTACAATGTACAAATCGCCCGGAGGGCCGCCCACTTCGCCAGCTTCGCCTTCGTTTGAAAGTTTCAGGCGCTGACCCGTATCAATTCCTGCAGGAATCGTTACCGAAAGCTGCGAGGTCTTTTTTACTTTTCCTGCGCCCTTACAGTTCGGACACGGACTAGCAATAATCTGTCCAGTTCCATGGCAGTTCGTACATGGCCTCGAAACCGCAAAAAAGCCCTGTTGAAACGTGACCTCGCCCCGTCCATTACAGGTCTTACAGGTTTCGGGTTGGGTTCCGGCTTTTGCACCCGAACCTGAGCAGGGTTCGCAGTCCACGCGCTTATTCAGAGTAATGACTTTTTCGACCCCTTTGTGAGCTTCTTCAAACGTCACATCGACTTGAGTTTCTAAATCCGCGCCCGCCCGTGCACGTCGGCCACCGCGCTGACTTCTTCCGCCCCGGTTTCCGGGGCCACCGCCCGCGCCAAATAAATCCCCAAAAATGTCGCCAAAAATATCATTAATGGAGGCACCGCCAAAGTCGCCTTGGCTGAAGCCGCCGCCGAATGGCCCTTGTCCGCCACCGCCCATATTCGACGCCGCATGGCCAAATTGGTCATACATTTTGCGTTTCTGGGGGTCCGAAAGCGTTTCATAGGCTTGGCTGAGTTCTTTAAATTTTTCTTCTG
>CAIMNF010000421.1 GCA_903842755.1 Oligoflexia bacterium | reverse complement strand
TTCAGAAAAAAGAGCTGGAAAAGATTTTGAAATCAGTCAATGCGCACGATGCGGCCGAGTTTATTCAAGAAAAACTTGGTGCAACGCCGATTGGAAAAAAAGTGGGCTTAAAAAAAAAGTCCAAAAAAAAAATCCAACGCGAGCCGGAACAAAAGCCAACTCAGCCCGAAGCCGAAACAAAGGCAATCTAAGGCCAGCCCTTAAAGGAGCCGTCCGGAAGGAACCTGTCGTGAAAATAGATCCCGCTCAACAGGGCTCTACCGAGAGTGCTCTTGAATTAGTAACACTGAAAGTAGGCGATGTTGCGCCAGACTTTACTCTTCAAAATGAAAAGGGCGAAAACATTAAATTGAGCCTTTTTTCAGGACGAAAAGTGATCCATTATTTTTATCCAAAAGATCATACCCCAGGCTGCACTCAGGAATCGTGCGATTTTCGGGATCATTACGCCGCGTTTCGAGACCATAAAGTTGAAATTTTTGGGATTAGCCGGGATTCAGTAAAGTCGCACCTTTCGTTTCAGGAAAAGCAAAATCTTCCGTTCTCGTTACTTTCTGATGAAACGGGCGAAGTTTGTAAGGCCTACGGAGTTTGGCAAGAGAAGAATCTTTACGGCAAAAAATCCATGGGCATTGTGCGCAGCACTTTTTTGATCAATGAAGCGGGTCAGATCGAACGCATTTATCCAAAAGTTTCGGTGAAGGAACATGTGGTCACCTTGCTTAAGGATATTGAACAGGAGTTAGATTAATATGTCCGAGCATCGTTTTGAGAAAATCAAAACTGTACTGGTGGTCCTTTCTTCAAAGGCAATGTCTTTTGATATGCCGGCGCTGAGAAACTTTATTACGCAGGCCTATCCGGGGGCGGCGGTTTTTTTTATGTCCACATCCGGGGACTCGATCGGGGCTCAGGTTCCACGACAAGTCGATTTAGTAATTGATTTTACCCCAATGGGTGCACGGCAGCCATTGTTCCTTGCGCGGCGGCTGATGCGAATGGCCCGTTTTTCGGTGGGTCGAAATGTGGGGCGTTTTGGGTACCGCAAGCGGAATTTTACGCGGGTTTATGATCAATTGCTGGATCAGGCTTCGGGAAGCATTCCCAAAGACTATTTGGAGTCGGAAGCATGGGAACAGCGAAAGGTTCTTGAATTGGCCGGAGTTCGCTTAGTGAAACAGGGTGGGGTAGGTGAGGATCTCAGTAAAAGGAGCCATCCGCATTGAGTTTTACCCGCGTCCTTGAGTGGATTTGGAAATTTTTAATTTCACTTCGGCTTGCTGTAACATTACTGGTCAGTTTGGCGATCTCTTTAATGGCCGCAACAATTATTGAGTCGGTGTATGATACGAAAACGGCGCAGTATTTTGTTTATCGTGCCGGGTGGTTTTATTTTTTACTTACTTTTTTGGGACTCAATATTTTAGCGGTCGCGCTCAGCCGCTATCCGTGGAAATGGAAACATACGCCGTTTTTAATGGCCCACGCGGGAATTCTAATGCTCCTGACGGGCGCGTGGCTAACCTACATTAAGGGCTTAGATGGAAATCTAAGAATTTCGGAAAACGAAGTCAGTAGCTCGATTGAAATGGATGAACAGGTTTTTTCAGTTGCTTCGGACACGGGACAACACGATTCGATGGTTTCCATTCCGATTCCTTGGGTACCGCCTGCGATAGCGTCGCGTTTTAAGCCAATCGAGCTAAAGGATTACGGATTAAAGATTGATCGCTATTTATCGGATGCCGATTCAAAAGTAAATTTTGTTGCAGCCCCGGCTCAAAACCCGACTCAAACACAGACAAGCTCCTTGGCAAATACGGCCGAAAAAACGGGGGCAGCGGTTCAAATTCGCATTTTGGGAGCGCCCATGGGCGGGGCACCCGAATTGTGGCTCTGGACGGGCGAAAGTGCATGGTCTACTCAAAAAATGGGTCCCGCACGGTTCTTAATCCGCAAAGAGGGGCAGAAGGATTTAGCCACTGCCAGCGAGTCTGAGGCCCGGATTGATTTTATAGTGTCCGACACCGGAAGCCTTCGCTACGAAACCACCTCCGTTCGCGGCGAAAAAACCACGGGAACCCTGAAGGTCAATTTGGGGCAATTAGAAGCTCCACAGCTGATTGATCCGCATTGGCGGATGCCCATTAAGGTTCAAGTGAAGAAGTTTTTGGCGAATGCTCTGAACAAAACAGATTTTGTGGAAGTGACTAATCCACCAGCGGAAATGGGCGGAGTGCCTAATCCTGCCATTCACCTCTCGTTACTCAAAAATTCGGAACAAAGTGGCTTATGGTTAGGGCTTGGGGACCGTGCCGAGGTGAGCAGTTCCGATGGACGAAAAGTTTCTGTGGGCTTTTTTCCAAAGTTAATCGTGCTTCCCTTTGCACTTCGATTAAAAAAGTTTGAAGTGGTTCATGATCCAGGATCTTCTAATCCTGCGGCCTATGCCTCGCATGTGCAAGTGGTCGAAGATTTGCAGAAAACAGATGCCGCAATGGAAAGTTTGCCGTTGCATGACATTCAGATGAATGAGCCCTTAAATGTCAATCAGTATACTTTTTATCAGGCCAGTTATATTCCGGATTTTCCCAGACCTACGACCACCATCCTTTCTGTAAATTATGATCCGGGGCGGGCGTTAAAGTATTGGGGATCCATATTATTAGTTCTGGGCAGTATTTTGCTTTTTGCAATGAAGTCATTTCGGAAAAAGGAGCGGGTAGTAGAATGAAAACACTTTTAGCGTTAGGGGTGGGGCTCGTGTCCCTTGTGCTTTGGACTAATTTCAGTGCGGCAGCGGAATCAGGCTCATCGGAACCAGCCAAGCCAAAGGCAGGGTTGTTTCTAAATGATTTGCGGTTAATTCCTGTTTTGAACGGGGGACGCATTAAGCCCTTTGATGAATTTGCACGGGAGTCCATTTTATTGATGACGGGAAGCCGGAGTTTTGGAGATTTCGATCCCAGCGAAATGATGATTTCCATTATGGTCGAACCGCAAAAGTGGATGAATGTTCCGTTGATTCGGATTTCGGAAGAGGACGTGAGAAAGCAGCTTGTGCTGGACGTCGAGAAAAAATATTTTTCACCGCACGAGCTTTTGTCGAACAATACATTTTTGCAATATGCCGAGGGGATTACTTCCGGAGAAGCCTCCAATCAAGTGACTTCCACGGGGATTGATGTAGTCACAGGGGCGAAGAATGGTCGGAGCGAAGAATTAAAAAAAGTCGTCGAACGGGTTTCTTATTTTCAAGGATTAACCCAAGGTCGGGTCTGGACCGTCACTCCGACTGCGGTGGGGACTTCTGGAGATTTAGATCAGCCGGCAAATTGGGGAACGTTGATGGATGGCATGAAGCAGCCCTCGCCGCAAACGCAAGCCATTTATTCGTTGCTCAAATCCTACATGCAAGAGGACGCAAATGCGTTTAAGGAAAACGCGTTTTTGGCCAGAAAAACCATCGAAGACGCGATCCCCCGCTTCGAGGAAACAAGTTTAAAAATCAAAGCGGAAGTTTTTTACAACCGCCTTCGCCCATTTCTTCAGTGCATGATTTTTTATCTTTGTGCCGGAATATTATGGTTGTTCTCGGGCTTGCATTTTATTCCTCGGCACATGGCAAAGTTTTTAACCTTTTCGGGAATGGTCATGCACGGGGTAGGCTTTGGGTTGCGTTGCTATATTGCCGGACGTCCGCCGGTGACGAATATGTACGAGTCGATCATTTGGGTGAGTTTAGGGTGTTTAGTTTTTGCGACGATTCTCTTTGTAAAATTTAAACAAACGGTATTGATGAGTACGGCCACGATCCTGTCCGGGCTAGCCTTATTTGCCGCGGATTCTGCGCCGCTAATGATGGACCCCACAATCCGGCCGTTGGTTGCCGTTTTACGGAGCAACTATTGGTTAACGATTCACGTTTTGACCATTACCTTAAGCTATGCCGCATTTATGTTAGCGATGGGCATATCGAACATTACGTTGTTTTCTTTTTATAAAAAATCAAAGGCCCAACGGTTGGGGCAAGATACCGTGGGGATCAGTCAGCGCATTGCAAGTTTAAATCAGCTCAGTTACCGCGCGATGCAGTTCGGGGTGGTGCTGCTTGCGGCGGGGACGATTTTAGGCGGCGTTTGGGCAGACTATTCTTGGGGACGGTTCTGGGGCTGGGACCCGAAAGAAGTTTGGGCGTTGATCGCACTCCTAACCTATATTGCAATTCTGCATGGCCGTTTTGCGGGATGGGTGGGAAC
>CAIMNF010000420.1 GCA_903842755.1 Oligoflexia bacterium | reverse complement strand
GGAGTATTTTTAGGATTTACGTCACTGATGTTTGCTTTAATGTTTAACTTCACAAAGTCAGATATTTTATTTAATTGCGGTTTAATTTTAATACTCAACGGGATGTCTTTTACGTCTATCGAAGATTGGCTTGATCCTAGCCCAAGATTCGTGCTTTTGGAATAGGGGATCTGGTCGGAGCTTTCAAATGTTGCGTCTTCGTTATCCATGGCCATCAGTTGTGGTGATGCAAGAACATCGCCATTGGTATAATTTTGTAAGGCTTTAATTAATGCAGCGGTATTCGGTACAGTAATGCTCGTGCTTGTTCCACCTTGAGTAATCGGCAATTGGAACGTGTTTTTGTCCTGCCATTGGAGGATCATTCCCGTACCGAGTGCGGTCGGATTTTGAATTAAGTTAATTAAGTCATTCGTCGGGGATACCGAAAGTCCGCCCTTAGGCATCAAGACGTTCGCCGCAAAGGAAGTACCGCGGGTCATGCCCAGTTCCATAATGACAATTTCGATGAATACTTGATCGCGATGAATATCGAGCTTATTGATCACTCGGAGCAGAGTTGCAAAATCGGCAGGGGAGGCAGTGACGACAAGTGAATTCGTTGCTTTGTCTGCGGACACTTTTACTTGGCCTTCGAACAAATTTCCTTCGTTTGGATTGACGCCTACGCCACCGGTTGATCCACCAAAAGAACCTGGGGTCGAGGCCCGGGTCGCATTCTGACTCAAGCTGCTCAAGGTAGTGGTCATTTCCGTTGCATCGGCAAACTGTAAATAAACGACGTGTACTTTCCCACCGCCAATCGCATTGGTTGGCATTTTCCGGTCTAAGCGCGCGACGAGCTCGCGCACTTGTTCGGCGCCTTTGGTGTTGGCATGAACGATCATGGTGTTTGTGCGTTCGTCGGCGATAATGGTATTAATTAAGCCGCCTTCTTTCGTTTTTCGAGCGGTAAAGTTACTTCTTCCGCCAGCAGGGGCACCAGGAAACCCACCCGGCCTTGCAGCCGTACCGGTTTGATTTCCAGGAAGGAGTAGGTCAATCAGCTTAGAAAGTTCTACCGCAGAAGCATATTTGACTTGGACGACTTCAATCCCGGCGTCAAATCCTTCCACGTCCAAGAACTCAATCATTTTTGCAACTTTTGCAATGTTTGAACCGGTATCGGTGATGATCAGGGTATTGGTTTGCTCGTGTCCGTAAATGCGGGCACCCATACTGGCGTAAGTTCTTACTACGTTTTCAAATTCTTTAGAGCTAATATATTTTAATTTGAAAATTTTGGTCACCAACGCGTCCGTATTTGGAGCCGAGTTGTCCGAATACATGCGGACGTTTTTACCTTTTGCATCGTTTTGGCGCATAATTCGCAAATATTTGCCTGAGGGAACTAAAGCCAGTCCGTTCATATCGAGCGAGGTCAAAAAGGCTCGCCACGCATCGCTGACCGTAATGGGTGAGTTGGAAATAATGGTGACGGACTGTTGGCCTTTATTGACTTCTTTGTCTAAAATAAAATTTTTGCCGGTTAGTTTGCC
Source organism: Oligoflexia bacterium (assembly GCA_903842755.1). Lineage (GTDB taxonomy): Bacteria > Bdellovibrionota > UBA1018 > UBA1018 > CAIMNF01 > CAIMNF01. The sequence goes on along the minus strand of CAIMNF010000420.1, from coordinate 4,960 downwards.
TAAGGTTTTCGCAATATCGAGGATGTTTCCGTCGGGAAAATTAAAGTCCGTGATGATTTCTTTGCTGGCGGGAATTCCATCTCCGCTTTCGCTATCTACAGGCAGGTTTTCAGAGCTGTTTTTTGAAACCATTCCCTTTTCGGTGCCGGGTCCGGTGAGTTGAAATCCCGATTTTCCGCGTTGAAGTTCTGGCCCAGGTTTGTTTTCGTAAGAACCGCCTGCAGAAATTCCGCCTGTGCTACCACCGCCGTAACCTCCTGGAGAACTGGGGGCGCCGGCGGGCCCACCTGGTCGAGCAAAGTTTCCGCCGGGTCTGTTCGCTGCGTTGGGTTCATCAAAGCCATCATCGTCCAGGTCATCCGGATCATCGAGGCTATCATTCATGGGATTGTTCATGGCTGGGCCAGAGCCTGGCCGAAACCCGCTAGGTTGTGCCATGCCGACTTCGCTAAAAATTAAAAGGATGATTCCCAAAAGTGCACAAAGAGCAAACATAAAGCGGGCACCGAGGGTCCAATGGGGAGATGAATAAGTAGGGCGATTATTGGATGTCATAACTGAGGGTAGTGTCCTTTCCCTTGCGATTGATTCCTAGCGATAGCGAATTCATGTTTTTGAGGTCACTGAGTAACTGAGCAGCTTTGGCCACGTCCGTTAGTTTTTCTCCGTTAACCGTCGTGATTAAGTCGTCTTGTTTGATTCCTAGCTTTTCGTAAAAGCTACCCGGTTGAACTTGGCGCAACCGAAACCCCATCATTTGGCCGCCTTGCATTTCGGGCACAGCGAGAGCCTGTTGGATGAGGGTATTCCAATTGGCCAGTTGGGAATCGATCTCTCCGCGCTTCACTACAAAATTATTTTCTTCCACTTGGGTCACCCCAGCCGAAAACTTAGGAGCGGACGAAAATGTGTTCATTTTATGACCCGGCTCTTCTGGAAGTTCGACCATCTCTTTTCTTCGGGCAATCGGATTAATGAACACCACGCGGCGGGGTTCTACACTTAGGATTTGAGCTTTTCCTTCGATTTCGTCGCCGACGCGAACGGGATAAAGTCTCTTATCGTCTTTATCTTGAATTGCGCCCAAAGACTTATTTGGATCTTGAAAAATGACGGTTCCGACCAGCTGAAGGGGGAGAGTTGTGGGAACGGGTTCCGCATTATAGTCAATGGCACCACTTTCTTTGCTGGGCTCTTTGCTCGCAAATAGATTCCTAGAAATGATGCTTTCGTAATCCATCATGCTGGTAAACTTCGCCCCACGCGCGCGGGATGCAAGGGGGGAGGGAGGTGGAGGATTTAGATATTTTTCAAACGTAAGTGCAAGAAGGTCTGCAATAAAATAAGCGCAGATCACGGTCGAAACAATGTGAGCTGTTTTCTTTAATCCATCTCCTTTAGAAAAATTTTCGAGCCTTGAAGAAAGTTTTGCCAAAGAATTGACACTTAAGCGTGATCCCCCTGGAGATGCGAAAGAGGGAGCTTTTAGTTTGATGCTCCTCAGCCGCTCGATTGCTTTTTTGAAGGCCGCGCCTTTTTCATTTTCCATGGTCACTTTGATAAAGAAGCAATTTTGATACCAGAATTTTGGTCGTACCAAAAATATTTTGCAAGTTCTCGTTGTGAGAATGAAATTTGCTCTTTATGCTGAGAGAGAAGGTATTGCATATCTAAAATTTATGTAACGCAACTGACAGTTTGTCAGGACGGTTTTTTGGCGGAGCTGACATTGTGTCACGTCGACGAAGAATCAGGAATAGAAGGAGCTCGCAATGTCGAATTCAGAAAATAGTTTTATGAAGTCGCTTTTTTTCGGCCAGATCCGAGAAGATTTAGTTTTTCCCTATCCTCAAACTAAAAAAGAGACGACCGAAACGGTTTCGATGATTTTAGATTCCCTAGAGAAATTCGGTAAGGAGCACGTTCACTCCGCGGAGTGGGATAAAAAAGGCGAAATGCCCCGAGAAATTGTACAAGAACTGGCTGCGCTAGGGTTGACCGGTATTGCGGTACCGGAAGAGTTAGGTGGCTTAGGACTTCCCCAATCCGGTTATGTGCGGGTAATGCAGCAAATTGCAGCGTTGGATGGGGGCCTTGCGGTCATGGTGGGCGCTCACCAAAGTATTGGGTACAAAGCAATTTTACTTTTTGGAAACGACGAGCAACGGAAGCGCTTTCTTCCGCGTCTTGCTTCGGGCGAATTGATCGCCTGTTTTTGTTTAACGGAGCCGTCTTCCGGCTCGGATGCAGGTTCGATTCAAACCAAGGCTGAACTTTCGGCAGATGGAAAGCATTACATCCTGACGGGGCAAAAACTTTGGATTACGAATGGTGAAGTCGCAAAGTTTTTTACCGTTTTTGCCAAGACGGATGTGGTCGAGAATGGCGAGAAAAAAGAAAAAGTGACTTGCTTTGCGGTCGAGTTGCCCACCGAAGGGGTAACGACCGGTCCTCACGAAGACAAGTTAGGAATTCGCTCCAGTTGGACGAACGCAGTTTACTTCGACAAAGTAAAAGTGCCCGTCGAAAATATTGTCGGCGGTGTCGGTTACGGCTTTAAAGTGGCCATGGGCGTTTTAAATCATGGCCGCTTAGGATTAGCCGGTGGATGTATCGGTGGCTCAAAAAATGCCATCAAAGCGTCCATCGAACACGCCACCAGCCGCACCCAATTTAAGAAAAAAATCGGCGAATTTGGAATGATCAAAGAAAAAATTGGTCGCATGATGATGAACACCTATGTGGCGGAGAGTATGGTGTATATGACCACGCGCCTGGTGGATCGTGGAGACGTAGATTATTCCATGGAATCGGCTGCCGCGAAGGTGTTTTGTACGGAAATTCTTTGGGAAAACGTAGACGAAAACCTTCAAATTTGGGCCGGAAACGGCTACATGAAGGAATATCCGTACGAACGTTGGCTCCGCGACGCCCGCATCAACCGCATTTTTGAAGGGACCAATGAAATTTTGAGGGCCTTTGTGGCTCTCACGGGCATGCAGGGGCCAGGCCAGGAATTGCTTGGGCTCGCAAAGGCCATTCAGCATCCATTAAAGGGATTAGGGGTAGTGACGGATTATGCCACTCGCAAGTTGCAGCAAAATATTTTTGGAGCTTCGATCACGCGCTCTCATCCATCATTAAAAAAATTAGCGGCGTCCATTGAGGAGCATGCAGTAGAATTGTCGACCCAAGTTGACGTATTACTGCGCAGACATGGAAAAGATATCGCGCTAAAACAATTTGCCCAAAAACGGGTCGCGGACATTGCCATCGACCTTTACGCCATGATTTGTACGCTAAGTCGAGTCACGGCGGCGATCGAGTCAAAAGGCATCGAAGCTTGCCAATTGGAAATTGCGATTGCGGAAGCATTCTTTATGCGCTCCAACCGTAGAATTCGCGGAAATTTCAAGGCCATGGATCGAAACGATGATGACTTTATGAAGTTAATTGCCGACAAAGCCTATGAAGTTGGTCATTATCCGTTCGACGCATTCGATTCCCTTTAATCGTTGAGCTTCACCGAAACGAATCAATTTGACGTCATTGTGATTGGCTCCGGCATTGGGGGCATGGTCACTGCTACCTTGTGCGCGCGTGCAGGAAAAAAGGTACTCCTTTTGGAGCGGCACTCGGTTCCTGGCGGTTTCACGCATACGTTTACTCGAAAGGGGATCGAGTGGGATGTAGGCGTACATTATGTGGGGCAAATGAACCAGCCCTCTCTTTTAAAAAAAATCTTGGACGATGTGACGGAAGAAAATACACTCCAGTGGGACGATATGGGCGAAGTGTATGATCGAGCAATCATCTGTGGCCAACCGTACGATTTTAGAAAAAACAAAGCTCAGCTCATCCACGATTGGATTAATTTATTTCCAGAAGAACGCAAGGCGATTCAAACCTACTTCAAATGGATCGCGCAAGCTTCTGGTTCAGGGCCCTATTTTTTTGGCGAAAAAACAGCCCCTGCTTGGTTCTCTAAAACGATTGGGCGATGGTTAAGGTTTCGGTTTGAGAAATTCTCGCAGCAAACGACCCTGCAAGTGTTGAAGCGCCTGACGCGAAATGAACGGTTAATTTCCCTGATGGCAGCCCAGTGTGGAAACTACGGTTTGCTCCCGGAAAAAAGCGCATTTTCAATTCATGCCACAGTAGTGCAGCATTATTTAAACGGGGCCAGTTATCCAACCGGTGGAACTCAAGCCATCGCGAAGTCTATTTTAAAAGCATTTTATAAATATGGCGGAGTGCTTCGTTTAAACGCGGACGTCGATCAAATTCTTTTAGAGAAAAATTGTGCGGTGGGAGTGGTTCTGAAAGACGCAACCCCTTATTTTGCAAAAAGTGTGGTCAGCAATGCGGGAGCAAGAAATACATTTTTGCGGCTTTTGCCCAAAGCTTCGGCACAGCAGTCTTGGCTCAAAAATGTTCAAGAGACTTTGGCTACCCTTCGCCCGTCGATTGGTCACTTTTGCCTTTATGTGAAGCTAAAGGGGACAGCCGCCGAGCTAAATTTGCCTAAAAATAATTTATGGATTTATCCAAAAGAAGTGACTCAGCTCAGCGAGCAAGACTTAGGTGAAGACCCAATCACTTCAGAAAGTCTTACCTATATTTCTTTTCCGTCAGCGAAGGATTCAACATGGGAGCAAAGGCATCCAAGAGCGGCACCAAAACCAGTCGCTTCTTGAAGGCTTAGCTCATAGAAAGCCCGTTGTATCGGCATGGTTACTCCTACAAGAACGTCGGAATTGAAACCCCATGCAGGTTGCAAAGAAACAAAGTCGCCTTGTCAGGCATACGAAGGCTTTTGCGGCTCAGCAGCGGCGCAAAGGTGCACTCAGGGTCCACCGCAACCAGCGGCTTCTCCTTGCCGCCGCGCAGCGCCTTGGTGAACCCGCCAAAGCCCGGCGCGGGCGCGCCGCCGCCGCCGCCGCCGTCCGTGCTGCCGCCG
>CAIMNF010000419.1 GCA_903842755.1 Oligoflexia bacterium | reverse complement strand
TTTTCGGCGAGGACCCCCTTCGTCCAGGCTCAGCGCTTGAAACTTTACCTGACGGGACCTTTCGCACGGGTGGTTTTCTTGCTCAGCCTATTGTTTTTGCGCACGTTTATCAAATACCCTTGTGTGTGCTTTTCGGTTTGTGGCTGACCAAGTTTCACTGGCGAGAAAAAGGTCACGTCTGGGTTTTGTCCTCCGTCGGACTTGGATTTTTAGCAATTCTGTTAAGCTTTTCGAGGGGGGCTTGGATTTCATGTGGGGCTGCTGTTCTTTTTATGACGGCTCTCTTTAGTTTAAGAATGGCATTTTTGCTCTTAGGAGCGCTGGCTGCCGGTTTCTTTTCACTCTATACTTTTTGGTCCCATTTTCACGATCGTATTCAATACGCCTTAAAGGGCGGAGACCTAGAGCGAATTTGGATTTGGAAAGCCAATTGGCAAATGTTTAAGGACCACCCTGTTTGGGGTCTTGGTTACCAAGAAAATATTGAAGCTCTTCACGAGTATTATAAAAAAGTGGAAGCGCCCCAAGAGTTTTTAATAGCTCATGCTCATAATCAGTACTTGCATATGCTCGCGGGCACTGGGGCCGTGGGACTTGGTATTTACCTTTTGATTATCGGATACTTTTTTATTCTTGCGATTCGAGTATGGCGCAGTATCAGTTCACGAGAAGTTTTTGCGAAGGGCTTATCTCTAGGTCTTATTGGAGCTCAAGTTGCTTTTATGGTGGGTGGTTTGACTGAGGCTAATTTGGAGCACTCCAAAACAAAATACGCTTTGCTTTGGGTTTGGGCGCTCACCGTTTGGCTTGCTTACGAAAATCGAATTCTTCGTGAGAAACTCTAAATCGAGTGCGTCTTAAAAATATTTTGCAGACTCTTTAAAAAGGTCTCTAAATCTTTTAAAGGTAGAGACGTGGGTCCGTCACAAAGGGCCGCATCTGGATTCGGATGGGTTTCCAAAAACACTCCATCCACTCCCACAGCCATGGCAGCACGGGCCAAAGGCCAAACCATATCTCGTCGTCCTCCGCTGCTGTCGCCGGTGGCTCCTGGAAGTTGAGTGGAGTGAGTGCAATCCATGATCACTGGGAAGCCGAGTCTGCGCATCTCTACGAGACCTGTCATGTCATTCACGAGTCGGTTGTACCCGAATGTGGTGCCACGCTCACAAAGCAAAAGCTTATCATTGCCCGCCGTCACGGCTTTATTCGCAATAGCTTTCATATCCCACGGAGCCAAGAATTGACCTTTTTTAATGTGCAGAACTTTTTGTGTTTTTGCGGCTTCCACCAAGAGGTCTGTTTGCCGTGATAAAAAAGCCGGAATTTGTAACACATCCGCGATTTCTGCAGTGGGTTCCACTTGCCAAGTTTCATGAACATCTGTGAGCAAGGGGGCACCGATTGAAGATTTAATTTTTCCAAGCGAAGCCAAAGCCTGCTTCATGCCGGGACCTCGAAAACTTGCCGAGCTCTGTCGGTTCGCTTTATCGAAAGAGCATTTCAGCACCCAAGGAATTCCCATGGCTTTGGTGACTCGCAAAATTTCTTTGCCGGTCTCCATCACCATGCCTTCGTCTTCAATGATGTCGGGGCCCGCAAATAAAACAAAATTCTTCGTGTGACCCCATTCTATCGAGCCATAAGAAGTTTTTGCGACGACAGTTTTTGCAAGAGGCTGAAACTCAGTTTTCATTCTTTATCCTTTGATCACTTCGAGGACGGCTTTGATCACTTTGTCTTGAGTGGGTTCATCCATATCTGGGAACATGGGCAAGCTAATCACGTGATCCGCTGCAAATCGGGACTTCGGCCAATCCGTGAGTTTCACTTCGACTCCAGATTTTTGTAACTGTTCTTTGTACCAAGGTTGCTCAGGCATGATGCGAGGGTAGTGAATGCTTGTCGGGATGCCGCGATCACTAAGACCTTTTTGGAATGCTTCACGGTTATCCACCGTGAGAGTGTACTGCGCCCAAACGCTCGTGTTGTGTGGAAGTATTTTTGGATAACTGAAGTTTTTTACTTTAATTTCTGAAAAAGCCCTTCCGTAGCGTTCGCCCAAAGCTTGGCGTCTTTCGATTTCCCAAGGATAGCGCTCCATTTTAGCGAGTAAGATGGCGCATTGAAGTGTGTCCAGGCGCGCATTGATTCCTAAGCGGGTGTGGTAATAGCGCTTCTCACTTCCATGCTCGCGGATCTCTTTCAAAAGAGTGTAGTGCTTGTCATCGTTTGTGAAAACCGCTCCAGCGTCCCCGTAAGCCCCAAGGGGTTTCGCTGGAAAGAAACTCGTGCCACCAAACGTGGATAGATTGCAAGAGCGCTTTCCTTTGTAAGTGGCGCCAAAGCTTTGCGCTGAATCTTCAATAACGGCCAGACCATATTTTTGCGCGATGGCGTTGATGGCATCCATTT
>CAIMNF010000418.1 GCA_903842755.1 Oligoflexia bacterium | reverse complement strand
GAATCCTTAAAAAGGTTGCCGTACCCCCGGGAACGTTTACCACTCCCCAAAGTCCTTCGGTAATGAGGTCGATCGTTTCTTTCTTGAAGTTAGTCTTGTCTAACATCTTCGGAATCGTTTCCCGCAGAATTTTGCCGTCCACCGATTGAATGTTTTTAATGACATGCGGTTGATAAAGTGTGCCGCCATTGACTATCGTGGAATAGGCATTTGCAAGTTGCATGGTCGTCGTCAAGACAAAGCTTTGCCCAATCGCAACGTACAAGGTTTCGCCCGGACTCCAGGGCACATTAAACCGTTGCTGCTTCCAGGCTTCGGTAGGAATGAGGCCCGCTTTTTCACGGGCGAGCTCGATTCCCGATTTTTGGCCTAGCCCTAGCTTAAATGCATATTTTGCGATTTGATCCACGCTTTTTAGTTTTTGGGCCACTCGGTAAAAAAATACGTCGCAAGAATGGGTCAGTGCCGAAACCACATTGACCGTTCCATGGCCTTTTTTCTCCCAGCAGTGAACCACCCGATTTCCTAAATTAATCGAGCCGGTACAGGTAAAGGTCGTGTCTTTCGTAATGACCCCTTCTTCAAGGGCAGCAATTGCCGTAATTGATTTAAAGGTAGAACCGGGTGAGTAGTGATCCTGGATTGTTTTGTCGATGAGGGGGTGATTTTCGTCGCTTAAAAGTTTTTGCCAAAGCTCGTTGTCAATGCCCCGAGCGAAATCCGTCGGATCAAACGAAGGTCTGGAGATCATGGCTAAGACTTCCCCGTTTCGGGGATCAAGGGCAACTAAGCTCCCAAACTTATCTTGAAAGCCTCTGACGGCAGCATTCTGTAAATCTTGGTCTATGGACAAAACTAAGTTTTTTCCAGGAACAGAAGGCTCTTCTTGGTTTTGAACGAGCATTCTCCCTTTGCGCTTATCGCTTCGGATGCTGCGTCCTAGGGCATCGACTTCTACCAGTTCGGAACCATCCACACCCCGCAGGTCATCCTCATATTGTTTTTCCAAACCACTCTTGCCGATCACATCGTCCAAAAGATATTTTCTAGAAAGCGAAGAGGCGTTCAACGAGGGCAGCTCTAATGGACTTACTTTTCCAATATAGCCGTAAAGATGTGAAGCAATGTCTTTATTCACATTCGTGCGTTGAATGGCCATTTCCACCGCAACGCCAGGCATATCGATTTTCCAGGTTTCCAATTCCGCTACTTCATCGCGCGACAAATTTTCTTTAATGGACACGGGTAAAAAAGCCGCCTGTCCCTTTGCTTTGGCCATTTTTTTCTCAATTTCGGCCGGGGTCATTTTAATCAGGTCCCCTAATTTTTTCAACACCTCGTCTTGTTTGCCTGATTCTTTTAAGTATTGGGGTGTAATGAGCACGTCAAATGCAGGTCGATTATCGACAAGGAGGCGCGCTTGACGATCAAAAATCATTCCCCGAGGCGATTGAACTTTTACGCGCTTAATTCTGTTTTCTTCCGCGTACTGGCGCATTTGGTCGCCGTTAAAAATCTGAAGAAAAGCCATGCGGAAAAGCAGGACGCCTATTCCAATAAATAAAACCCCATAAATAAACTTGAATCGATCTTGGAGGTGTCTGATTTGCTCTTCGTTACCAATAAATGACATTAGATAAAGTCCTCGTCTAAGGAGTAATCTTGTTCGTGTTGATATTCCGCATGAGGATTTTTAAGAGTCCAATGATCTAATTTGTGGAAGATCTTAAAAATAATCGGAATGACACATGCATGAATGATCGCGGTGGGTGCTAATAATCGCAGCGTATAAATCCATTCATTCCCCGCTTTGTTCAGGTAATAAAGTTCGAACAGAATGAATAGGCGTGAAAGTACCGAAAACCCAGCCCCTAATAACAAAAGTGTTTTTAGATGAATGACCTGAAAGTTTCTGTACAAAAAATGAGTCAAAAGAAAAACCATCATTGCGTCAGCAAGGTATATGCCTCGGGGAGATGCAGAGTGGAGCTCCATTCCATAAGCAAGGAACAGAGTAAGGATTCCCCCTTCCGTAAATTGGCGTTTCATTCCAATCCAAATAATCATTAAGAGAATACCGTCCGGTTGGAAAAAAGTGAAAGGGTAGCTGGTAAATAAGGTACTCTGGAGGGTCATCACCAAAGTTGCCATCACTAAAATTGCCGGAATATTTAGGAGCTTAAGGATTCGGGCTTTCATTCCGTATTCTCGGCGGCGGGAGTAGGAGTTGCTTTAAT
>CAIMNF010000417.1 GCA_903842755.1 Oligoflexia bacterium | reverse complement strand
TAATTCCGAGTTCAACTTTGGAGCCATCAAGCCCACGGCTTTTTAGATCCTTAAAAAGCTCCCGCCAGTTTGATGCCGACTCCTTGTCCCCGGCCTGAAGTGCAATGATGTGTTTGTGGCCATTCTTATCGACGCCAATTACCACTAAAACACAGACTTTTTCGATAGAATCCGTCGTCCTCATCGTAAAGTAGGTGCCGTCAACGTAGAGATATTTTATTTCGTCTGTAATGGGCCTCACTCGCCAGCCTTCGACTTTTTCGTGAAGCTCTGCTGAGTGCTCCGATAGCAGAGAGTGACTAATTTTACGACCAAATAGCCGGGTAGAAATCAATGACAACGACCTCGTGCTCATCCCTAAAAAATACATCAGCATGGCATCGGATTTGATCGCGGGATCGATCCGATCGTACTTTGGCAGGACGCTGGTTTTAAACTCGCCCAGGCGATCTCGTGGTACTCGAATGGAGAGGTCTCCTAAGTTTTTTATTGCAAAGGTCCTTTGGTAAAAACCATTTCGATAATTGCGCGAGGTGGTGGAAACCAAGCCCTTACGCTCATAGCGATCTCTCCCCAAAAATAAGGCCAGCTCCATATTCATCAGCATCCCCAGGTACTCGGAAGACGCTTTACGAATATCAAGCTGCATTAGCTCGAAGATTTGGTCCTTTATTTGTGGAAGATTTTGTACGAATGATTTAAGTTCAGAGACATCGACGGAGACGTTGATCATAGGGGCTGGTTCCTTTTATTTTGTTGGCTTAAGCACTTTCAAAATATCAGAATTACAGCCCTTTTGTTTTTTACTCCCTGCGTAAACTACACAATTTTTTTTACATCACCGAGAATGGTGCCGAGGACCGGAATCGGTTGCAGGCTTTTTATAAGGTTTTGAAGAAGAGTTAATCAGATTAACGCATATTAAAATACGAATAAATAATAAACACTACTCCGTTTACCGATCTAGGGAATGAATAAAGTAGACCGGTGGGACGACTTATTGGCTCATCAGAGGGATTCGTTCGCCAAAACCTTTATAAACCACGGAACTGCCCCATTTGCTTTTTAATTTAGTATAGTGTACTATAGTGGTGTATATGGGGCAGTTTAAATTCGTACTCTGGTTAGCCTATTGGTATCTGCAAAACGAAACATTCCAGTTTGAATGGGATCACGGCAATTTTACTAAAAGCTCCACTAAACATGGGGTGGCTTCTGATGAAGTTGAATCTGTTTTTATGCTCAGAATGGCGGTTCCGATCGGTCGGCAAATTAGCCCAGAAGTTGATGAAGAGCGACTTTGTGTAGTGGGTCCCTCTTTAAATGGAAAATTTATTCAGTGGTTTTCACTCTACGAGACGGACGGGTGCGCCCCATTAGTTCAAGGCCAGCAAATAAAAAGGAGAAATTAATTTATGAAGAAATACGCAAAACGCTTGAAAGAATACGATAAAATTGAATTTGACCCAAAAGAAATCATCGAAGGCATGAGTCGATTAAAAGGTGCTCGCCGCAAACCAACCAGTGTTGCCCTTGAAGATGAACTTTTAAAAGAGCTAAAGGGACTTGCTCAAAAACAAGGGGTTCCCTATCAAGTTTTGATGCGTTTATTGATTGCTGATGGAGTAAAACGTTTGAAGGAAGTAGCTTAAAAATCTTAAAAAGTTGATGTGGGGCTTCCCACCATTGTATGAGTAGAATCGTAGAATCGAATCCATAATGGTGCGCAAGTAGATGAAGTGCTCGAACACCTTGATCTGAGTCTGGCGCCTATCAGTAGAACTGTCATCGACTTTGAAGTCGAGGCGTACCCTGAGCCCAAGGCTCTCGATCCTGCCAATTTAAAAAGCCTGATAGACCGCCCGGGCGATTGGCGATGTCGGTGAGGGGTTTGTGCGAAAAACGTGGATTTCAAAAGAAAAATCCCAAAACCCAGACGACTTGACTAATGCAATGTATTATGTAATACTTTGTATTAGGTATGCGTAGATTGTTTCGGGAAACCCCGATTTTTTCAGAAAAGATTGATGAGGTAGGTGGTGACGATCTTTTACGATGCATCGAAGAGGCCATTTTAGAGAATCCTGAAGCTGGTGCCACTGTTGCCGGAACTGGCGGAGTTCGGAAACTCCGGGCCGCTGACCCCTCTCGCAGGAAAGGCAAGCGGGGTGGCCTTCGAATTTTATATCTCGATTTGCCGGATCGGGAGAGAACTTACCTGCTCTATGCCTACGGCAAGTATGAGGCCGAGGATATTTCGGCAGACGAAAAGAAAATGATTAAAGCGCTGGTGGCGCAAATAAAGGGAGAAACATTATGAAAAAGAACCCAGAAAAAAAGAGAATGGCAGAAGGACTCATGAAGGGGCTGAAGCAGGCCGTTCAAATGGAAAAAGGTGAAATCAGCGGACGTGAACGCGTGGTTACCCTTTCCAGACCTGCTCCAAAGTGGACTAAAAAAGAGATTCAACAACTGCGCACTGAAGTATTCCACATGAGCCAACCCGTATTTGCGTCCCTATTAAACGTGAAGGCGGCCACCATACGGGCTTGGGAACAAGGACAGCGCACACCAGACGGTGCAGCGGCAAGACTTCTTGAAATTTTGGCAAAAGACCATGAAATTGCGGAAGACTTAGCGTCTTAATATATTATACTAGAAAAACCCTCCTGATCAAGTTGGTCGGAGGGTTTTGCTATCATTTGCCTGAATGACCAAGACTTTCCAAACCGTCATGATGACGGTTTTCGGCTGAAGGATTGGATCATTGATGAACATTGCTTCGGACGCAAAAAAAGCCTAGGAAAACGAGAATTCGTCACTATGATCGTTGACCATAAAAATAAAAAACTTTTTGACGTAAGCCTGGGGAAAACCCATGCCGAACTTTGGTCTCAACTCGAAAATAGGCCGGGAAGAGAGAATGTAAAGCGGGTCACGCTCGATTTATCCGATAGTTACAAAAGCTTTGTTAAAGGCTTCTTTCCTAATGCTCAAATTATCGCGGATCGATTCCATGTGCAGAGGCTTTTTAACCCCATCCTTCATCAAGCCAGAATGGAGGTCACCGGTGATAAAAGAAAAAATCCTGCCCGCATTTTACTGAACAAAAACCGCTCAAATTTAAAACCTTGGGAACGTACAGTCTTGGATCAATGGCTCAAAGTGAATCCCAAAATTAACGAGATCTATCAGTTTAAAGCGGCGCTGGCCCGTATGTACAACATCCGAGGCGTTGAGCGAGCACGGCAAGCCTTTGATCGCATTATCGAGGAGCTTAATAGCACTCAAAATAAGCTTCTTAAAACCCTACAGAACACATTTAAACGCTGGAAAGAGGAGATCTTGAACTTCTTTGTCTTTAGGCTTACAAATGCAAGAGTCGAAGGATTTAATAACGTGGCTAAGGTAATAAAAAGAAGGGCTTACGGGTTTAAATCATTCGAATGTTAGAGAATGGTGCGCAAGTCGAACAAGTAGACGAACACCGATCTGCGCAGGCCGTGGTTGTTTTTGAGTTCGAGGCCTATCCTGAACCCAAAGTTGTACGTCTGAGGGGTTTGTCCGTCAGAATGCGCTAAGTAAAAACCGTAAAAGAGTCAGAAAGCTTGACTGAAATTGTTA
>CAIMNF010000416.1 GCA_903842755.1 Oligoflexia bacterium | reverse complement strand
GCAATTAAACCAAAAAACAACGGCCCCACCGGCGCACCGTCTAAGAAAGAAAAAGGCTTTAGTTGAAAAAGTTCTGGTACTAAAATGGTTTCTGCGTTCGAACTCGCGGGGTCCTTAATGAGGTAAAGCGCAATATACGAGGAAACTCCCGCAGCGACAAAATTAAGCATAATGGTGGTGATCACTTCGTGACTCCCGCGCTTTGCCTTTAGGACCCCCGGAATCAAACCCCAAAGTGCTCCTCCACCAAAAGCCGCTGCCGTTGCAAATAAAAAAGCGGCGAGCGGTTGGTGGATTCCTAATTGTTCGCCCCATGCGCCTGCACAGGCTGCCGCGATTGCGCCAATCGTAAGCTGCCCTTCGGCACCAATGTTAAAAAGCCCAGCTTTCAGCGGAAGCGAAACGGCCAACCCGGTTAAGATCAGCGGCGAGGTATAAAACAAGGTCATTCCAAAGTCATACCAAGTTCCAAAGCCGCTTTTTAAAAGTACCTTTAGCACGGTAAACGGGGATTCTCCCGCAAACCAGCAAACGCTTAAGCCAATGGCCAAACCTAAAAGCGCACCAAGCAAAGTTTTGATCAATGCTCTCACTTGTGCCCCCCTCCCATCACTCGGCCCATCACCCAAGGATCGAACTCATTGCGCGCGAACTCGGCTTGAACATGCCCTTCGAAAAAAATCAAAATCCGATCGCTCAAGTCCGTAAGCTCGTCCAGCTCTGTTGAAAAGAGCAAGACCCCTTTGCCCCGGTTTCGTTCCTTCATGATCACTTCATGAATCCGTTCGATGGCGCCGACGTCCACGCCCCGAGTAGGATGAGCCACTAAAAACAGAGATGGATCCGGATCAAGCGCCCGCGCAATGAGCAGCTTTTGCTGATTTCCGCCCGACATTTTTCCCGCCCAAACGGTAGAGTAGGTTGGACGAATATCAAACTCTTTGATTTTCGCTTCTACTTTTTGATGAACTTTTTTGCGGTCAATCCACTGCCCTAAGACGTGCGGAATTGCCGAATTTAAATAGCGTGCATCCCGATGCTGGCCCAAGAGAAAATTTTCGTTCATGTCTTGGTTCAATAACAAACCTTCCTCGTGCCGGTCCTCGGGAACTAATCCTAGCCCCAAATTTCGTAAGTCCAAGGGAGTGGCGTGTCTGACCGACCGGCCCCTGATCTCGTATTCGCCCTTTGCCCGGTGTTTAAACGGCTGCGGGTCCGAAAGAAAGCGCAATAATTCTGATTGGCCATTGCCCTGAACCCCCCCGATTCCTAACACTTCCCCAGGCCGAAGTTCAAAATTCACATTCTTGAGGGTTGAGTCCAAACTCAGTCCACGCACACTCACCAGCGCCCGTTGGCGTTCCTGTCCGGTTGCAATGGGTCTTGGCCCCGAATAGGTAAACGACACCTTTCGCCCAACCATTGCTTCGGCCAGTTGGTCTTCGGTTACGGCTTTCGTCTCAAAATCGCCGACCACCGCACCTCTCCGCATCACTGTTACGGTGTCGGTGTACTCCAGCACTTCTTTTAGCTTGTGGGAAATCAATACAATCGTTTTCCCCTCTTCCTTAAGCCGCCTTAAGTTTTCAAAAAGCTCTTTGACCTCTTGCGGAGTCAACACTGCCGTCGGTTCGTCTAAAATTAAGACTTCGGATTTTTGATACAAAAGTTTTAAAATTTCGACTCGCTGTTGCTCGCCAACCGAAAGTTCAGACACCTTCATTTGCCATTGGCTAAACTTTAGTCCATAGCGTTTTGAAATTTCATTCAGTTCGGCTTGAGCCTTTTTCCGATCAATCCAAATTCCCCATTTTTTTGGCTCTTGACCCAGGATGATATTGTCTAAAACCGTCTCTGTCGGGGCCAACATAAAATGCTGATGGACCATACCAATCCCTAGCCCCATGGCGTGGACGGGACTTTTAATCGAACTTGGTTTTCCAAAAATTAAAATTTCACCTTCGTCAGGCTGATGCAACCCGAACAACACTTTCATGGCCGTGGATTTTCCGGCCCCATTTTCGCCAATTAGCCCGTGAATGGACCCTTCCCTGATTTTAAAATTTAGCTCTTTATTCGCAACAAATTGGCCAAACCGTTTGGTTACATTTTTAAACTCAATGGCGTTTTGCGGAGCGTTCGCGGGAGATTCGATCATGCGTTAAGGTTTTTTCTTTTGGAGCTCGTAATAATCTGGAACTTTAATTTTCCCTTTGATGATGTCTTCTCTTAAGGCTTCCACTTTCTTCTT
>CAIMNF010000415.1 GCA_903842755.1 Oligoflexia bacterium | reverse complement strand
GGTGCGCTTGAAAATGTTTTCCCACAGCAGACAAGCGCACTCCGCTTCGCTTTAGAATTCCGGGGGTCTGGACCACACTAGCTGCTAAAATCACTCCCCGCTTCGCTTTTACCTTTAACGTAAAATACCTCAAAGAGCGCCCGGAACCCGGATGCGGAACAAATTTGCATTCTACGCCAGATGCGCGGCCATAGTGAGACGTCACCCGTACCGCTTGGGTCGACGTATAGATCTTTGCACCTTGATGCAACGATTTTGGAATATAAGAAACATTCATGCCTAGCTTTCGGCCCGTTCGACATCCGGTCAAGCAACTCGCACTCGCCTCGCAACCCGCATCGTAACGTTGAATCCGTTCGGCTTTAATTTTAAGTTTATCCGCCGCTTCTCCAAAAACTTCGTTGTGTTTTCCTAATGCTTGATCTTTTACGGGGTGAACACTTAAACTTTTATCTAGCTCATCAAATTGCTCATCCAAGTTTTTCTGATTCAAAACATCGCCCAGGCCAAAATGAGTACCCCAGCGATGGACCACGTGCTCGGGCACTCTCCATGCAATCGCGGAATTAATGGTCGTGCTCCCGCCCACACACTTGCCTTGCAACACCGGTATCACCGCACGTCCCATGGCTGCATGAGCGCCCATATCGCGGAATAACGTTTTCATAGCCGGATACAAATCTACGCCAAAATCACGCGTTTTTACCCAAGGTCCCTCTTCAAGAATAATGACGGAATACCCTGCCTGGGTGAGCGTCACGGCCGCGGTCGAGCCCGCCGCGCCTGATCCAATCACTACATAATCCGCAGAATCCGTAAGATGGGCATTTACGCCTGCCCCGTCTACCACCGAACCTTCCGGAAGTACGGCCAAATCATCTGGAAATAATTTAACCCTGTTTGAAATGGGTTTTTCCGAATGGGGCTGTCGCAACTCAATGTTCATAAGCAGTCACCTGATGGAAACGGGTTGTACTGGAATAAAAAAACGATCCGTTCATTTTAAGGACTAAAATCATTTGGCGTAAAACGTAAGAATCACTTTTGGAAAAAGCATCCATCAATGCAATGCGCTCCTCTAACGGTAATCGCTCAAAACGCCGCCATTTTTTATGAATTAAAAACGGGGCAAGGCCCGCCGCCCAGAACGCAAGCCGAATACTTAAGAATGCAGGAAAAGGCATGCTTTGATAAAAATCCTGGAAAAACTTTTTAGCCTCCTCCTTGGGCTGGGCCTTGAGTGCGCGATCCGCTCCCGCAAAAATTGCATTTACCGCAGCGAATCCCCACTCTAGTTCAAAATCAAACAGCGAGGGGTGAAGCTTCTCTAGACCTTTTAAAAAAAAGTTGCTCCACGAAAACTTGGCCTGATGGAATGCCCCCTTCACTTGCGGATGTTCGCTGGTCTTCTTTTGCTGTTGTACGAATTCCAAAGCAGTTTTTTCGCGGCGAAACATCAAAAACGGAATTTTAATGGCTGCCCCTAAGTTGCCCAGTTGCGCTTCTGCAAGGCAATGGCCCATTTCTTCGGCCATGGAATTCATCGGCAACCACCAACCGTCTGCGGTTTTTTTGCGATCCACCACTAGGGTTCTTGGACGCGTGTAATGCGCAAGCGCAAACTCGCTATTGGCAATCCCGTACCCACTTTTCTTTACTCCGGTCCACGGTGCAGAAGGCAGCGCGCCGGTAAACGCATGGTTATTGACAAAAGCGGTACCCACATTGAGCCGAGCGGCAATCTGGATCGCCCGGCTTTCGTCTTCCGACCAAACCGAACCATTCAATCCGTAGTCATTTTGGTTTGCAAGATTTAATGCTTCTTCCGCATCCTTCACTCTACAAAGAGGAATAACCGGCCCAAACGTTGGCTCCTGCATAATTCTCATCCGAGGAGTACAGTAATCAAGTACTGTGGGTTCAAACCATAAGCCGCGTCCCACTTTTTTGCCGCCGCAGAGGATTTTTGCTCCCTGAGCGACCGCTTCGGCCACATGGTCAGAAATTAATTGGAGTTGGGCCGGTGTCACTGCGGGCCCGACATCGACTTGATCTAACGCTTTTGCGGCTTCACCCTCACCCGATTGCGTGCGAAGCTTGCGAACTGCGGAAACTAATTTTTCTATAAATAAATCGGCAATCGATTCCTCGACAAAAACACGCTCAATATCCCCACACGCTTGGCCCGCATTATGAAGGCCCCAATGCATAATCCCTGCAACGGTTCGATCCAAATTACAATCGGATAAAACAATCGCCGCATCTTTTCCGCCCAATTCCACACTGCACGGAATTAGTTTCTGCGCCGCAAGTTGAGCGACGGCCACGCCTGACGCTGACGAGCCCGTAAACGTCACCGCATCAATTCCGGCCTCAATCAAGGCAATTCCCCCACTGCGATCTCCTTGAACGATGCTCAGTACGCCTTGAGGCAAAAACTCATTTAACACCGACACAAACCATTCCCCAGTTCGCGGAGCATACTCGCTCGGCTTTACCACCACACTGTTTCCGCAAAGCAGGGCTGCAAACACCGGTTTAAAAAAATTACCTAAAGGATAATTCCAAGGAGCAATCACGCCAACCACGCCTCGCGGAAGCATTTCGATCACGCCTTTTTTCTTAGGGAAAGCCAATGGATTAATGGCGAGCTTACGGGGCTTAAGCCAAGGTCTTGCTACTTTAATCCAATCCTTAATGTATTGAAGCGGACCAACAACTTCGGAGAGAAGCATTTCGGAAGGGGTTTTTCCGGCTTCTTCATGAATAAGTTGCATGACTTCTTGGCGGCGGATTAACATCGCTTTTCCGGCCAATTTTAAACACTTTGCGCGCTCATCAAACGTCATCTGCGCCCAAAGGGGTTGTGCAAGCCGGGCGTTTCGCACTTTGACTAAAACTTCGGAGGCAGAACTATCGGGAACACAGGGTAGCGGCAACAAGTCTACCGGTGAAAAAGTTTGCATGACCAAACTGTAACGTTAAGGGTTGAAAAGTACAAGTTTGGTGATTATAACCAAACCGAAACTTAACAAACTTACAAAAGGAACCTCATGCACCCCTCGCTCCCCCAACTTCAAAAAATTGCCATCGAAGCCGCACATACCGGAGGCAAAGTTCTTCTTCGCTATTTCAGAAAAAAAATTAAAGCCACAGAAAAGGCCGGCAACCAAGGTTTGGTCACCATTGCCGACCTGCAGTCCGAAAAAACCTTAATTAAACTATTTAAGCAAAAAACACCGCATTTTGGCATTTTGGCCGAAGAATCGGGCGCTCAATCCGTCCCAGACCAAAACCATCCTCCGCAAGGCCGATGGCTCATCGATCCGTTGGATGGAACCACAAATTTCGCTCACGGATTGCCGAATTTTTGCATTTCTATTGCCGCCGAATGGGAAGGACAAGTGGTCGTCGGGGTCATTTACCAGCCCGTACTCAACGAAACTTATACGGCGATGATTGGAAAAGGCGCCTTTTGCAACAAAAAGCGATTACACGTTTCCGCTACTCGAAAATTAAACCAATCTTTCTTAAGCACCGGCTTCTCTAGTCACAAAGACCTTTACCTTGATTCAGAAATTTCCACATTTCAAAAACTGAGTATCTCAAGTAATGCAATTCGCCGCCCTGGATCCGCAGCAATGGATTTGGCGAATGTGGCCCGAGGTACCTTCGATGGTTTTTGGGAGCGTGGACTTTCGCCGTGGGATATTGCTGCAGGCTCATTGCTCATCACGGAAGCAGGCGGAAAAGTAAGCACTCTTTCTGGACAAAAGTTAGAACTCAACTCAAAGCAAATACTCGCCTCGAATGGACACCTACACCGCACATTAGTGAGCGAAATAAACGGTTAATAAATTAAACCAAATCCTGACAAAACTAAGAGTTGCAAAAAATTGACGAAAATAAGACACTTCGGACAAATGCTTAATTCCCCCGCGTTTAACGAAAACGCAGCCAATACAATCGCGCGTGCGAAAGCACGAAACACTTCTCTAAAAACCATTCCGGGCTCCTCGATCACTACTCCTGTATTACGCACTTTAGCGCTGGCGCGCGTTTCTCAATGGAACAAACGTGCCCTTAACCCAAAGCCGTCGCAACTTAAAATTTTATTAAGTCACTGTAAAACTGCAGCTTCTACGGAATTCGGAAAAAAGCACCAGCTCGGCTCGGTCACCAGCTACGAGGACTATAAGGCGCGAGTACCGCTGCGTGTTTACGGCGATTTTGAGCAAGATTTGCAACGGATGAGAAAAGGGGCGCGGGATGTGCTGTGGCCGGGACTGATTCCCTACTACGGACAATCTTCAGGAAGCTCGAACACGGCTGCACTTAATAAATTTCTACCCATTTCGCTTGAACAAATTGGGTGGCAGAAAAAAGCGGCGTTCGATCTCGTCGCACGTTACCTTCACCTATCCAAAGACTCCACTTTTACCAGTGGCTTTGCGATGGGGCTGCTCCCTCCAAGCATTTTAACCGAAGAAAGCCCCGGCGTGATGGCTGGATCGAATCCAGGGATTATGCTTCGATTCGTGCCCGAATTTGCAAAACGGATTGCCATTCCCCGACCGCCTATTCGCGATATTCCAGACTACAATCAAAAGTTGGCCGCCATGGCGGATGCCTACTTGGATTACGACGTCAGATCTCTTTCGGGTACAACTTGTTGGTTTCCACTTATGTTTGATCACGTTTTGGCTGCGGCGCGCGCGCGGGGCCGGAACGTCAGCACGATTTCTGAAATTTGGCCAAACTTAAACGCACTTTTTGGGGGTGGCGTCTACGCGGCCCCGTATCGCAAATTAATTCGTGAAAAAATGGGAAAATCCCCTCTCTTGATTGATAATTATAATGCCACCGAAGGGGGCGTTTTTGCCGCGTCTGATCGGCTCGACGAGACCGGCAATACCGCAGACGGAATGTTAATGATTCCCGATCGGGGGGTGTTTTTCGAATTTGTTCCCCGAGCAGAGCATGGATCCACCAGCGATCAAGCCAACTCAAAACGAATCTCCCTCTGGCAAGTGGAGCCGGGAGTCGATTATTCGGTGGTACTCACCACTTCGTCTGGCTTATTCGCGTATTACATTGGCGACTTTGTTCGCTTTACATCAATTTTTCCACACCGAATTGAATTTGCAGGCCGCCCAAGCGGAATGCTGTCGCTCACCCAAGAGCTGACCAGCTTCATCGAAATCGAAAAAGCATTTGCAGAGGCGCTTGAAAAAGTACCGTGTACAATTGTCGATTATACAGCATCTTCTGAAATAGGCGTTGATTCAAGCGGCAAAGGGCGATATGTGTTTTTTGTGGAGTTCGAATCCGAACCTAAAAATAAATCAGAATTTCTTGCCGCAGTGGATGCTGGCCTTTGCCGGCAAAATCGTGTTTACCGGGAGCATCGCGCAAACGATGTTGCTATTTTAAGTCCACGGTTAGTCACGTTACAATCGGGAATCACCAAGAAATTCATGAAGGCGCTAGGCTACCATAGCGTGCAAAACAAATTTCCAAGAATTATTAACGAAGAAAGACGCGATTTACTTTCTTCCTTAAATCAAAATGAACAGTCAGAAAGAGAAACCAGAGGGAAAAATGAACAATAAAGTCGGCGTCTGTGTAATTGGGTCTAACGGGGCAGTAGCAACAACCATGATGGCGGGAATCGCACTCATGAGAAAAGGACTTGTTCCTCGCCGAGGGATGCTGACAGAGGGAAGTTTTGGGAAAAAAATCGCGGACCTTGCTCCCTTAGACTCTATGGTTTTCGGTGGCTGGGACTTAAAAACAGACACCGCGTACGAAGCGGCAGTTCAACACGAAGTGGTTCCACGTCATTTGCTCGATAAAATCGAAGGCGAACTTTCCGCTTTCCGAGCATGGCCAGCCGTTGCTTCCGAAAAGTTTCTAAAGACTTTTGCCGGTAAAAATGTGGTGGGCGCAAAATCCGCGCGCGAAGAAATTTCCATCATTCAAAACAATATTGCTCAATTCAAAAAAGATCAGAATTTAGACCGTGTCGTTATGGTGAATTTAACTTCTACTGAAAAGCACACTCAATTAGAAGATGTTCATTGTTCCATTAGCGCGTTTGAAGCAGGCTTAGATCAAAGCGATGAGCGTATTAGCCCGGCCATGAAATATTTGTACGCTGCGTGCAAAGCAGGCGTTCCTTATTTTAACTTTACGCCTAGCCTTTCTAAAATTCCTGCATTAGAAGCCCTTTCTGTAGAGTGTGGGGTTCCAATTGCAGGCGAAGACGGAAAGACTGGTCAAACCTTGATGAAAACCGTTTTAGCGCCTGCGCTTGCATTACGCGACCTGCACATTGACGGCTGGTTTTCGACCAATATTCTGGGCAATAACGACGGTTTAGTATTGAACGATCCCGCATCCAACAAGACTAAAATTATCAGCAAGAAAGAAGTCTTGGATAGTATTGTGGGCTACAAGGTTGAAGACCATCAAGTTCATATTCACTATTACAAGCCGCGTGGCGACGCCAAAGAAGCGTGGGATAATATTGATGTATCGGGATTCTTGGGTGAAAGAATGCAGATCAAGCTCGATTTTCTTTGCAAAGATTCGATCTTGGCTGCTCCTTTAATCATTGATTTAGTCCGACTAATTGATGTGGCCCAACGCCGGGGTGAACGCGGAATTCAGCGACAACTTTCCATGTTCTTCAAAGCGCCGTTCCACACCATTAACGAAGAACCCATTCATGATTTCTTCAAACAATTTAATTTGCTTGAGCGCTGGGTAGAGGGCGAAAAAATTAACGAACCCGCGCACACAAAGAAATCTGTAAAAAACAGCGTTTACAATCCGTCGTTTGAAGTAAATATTTAACGAACGCCTTTCGCAATACAGGAGAACAGATTATGCCATCCGCTTTACCCCCTTATGTGCGCTGGCCCGTCATCACTGATGCCGATAAG
>CAIMNF010000414.1 GCA_903842755.1 Oligoflexia bacterium | reverse complement strand
GATTTTATTCCAAAGGCCAATTCCACGGCCTTCTTGATTTTTCAAATAGATCACCGCGCCGTAAGATACTTCGGAAATTGCGCGCAATGCATGCTCTAACTGGACTCCGCAATCACAGCGCAAAGAGCCGAGTGCATCTCCTGTCAAACATTCCGAATGAATTCGAATCAACGGCGCTTGATCCTTCGGACAATTTTGAAAGTCAGGCGTGCTAATCATTAGATGCTCGGCACCTGTATAAATATTTTTAAAGCTTTGAACTTCCAACGCTCGCGCAGCCGGCGCGAAGCGCGATTGAAACTGCGCTTTTTTACTTGGAATCAGCCAAGATTCCGTTTGAGTTCGGTACTGCACCAGTTCTTCGATCGTCACGATCGGGATTTGATGTTTATTTGAAAACGCTTCAAGATCGGGTTTTCGCGCCATGGTTCCATCTTCGTTGATAATCTCACAAATGACTGCCGCAGGAATCAGGCCCGCTAATTTACAAAGCTCGATTGAGCCCTCGGTATGCCCAGGACGCGCAAGCACGCCACCTTCCACCGCGCGTAAAGGAAAAATATGACCTGGCGAAACTAAATCTTCTTTCCGGGCATCGGGCGCTGCAGCTACGCGAATCGTGTGCGCACGGTCTTGAGCAGAAATCCCAGTGCTGACACCGACCGCAGCCTCGATTGAAACGGTAAACGCTGTTTTCTTTGGACTTTGATTATCGCTAACCATAGGCGGAAGCCCTAGTTGATCGACTTTTTTGGCTTCCAGCGAAAGACAAACCAAACCGCAGGCTTGGCGAATGAAAAAATTAATTTTTTCAGCCGTCGCAAATTGGGCTGCAAGCACGAGGTCGCCCTCGTTCTCGCGATCTTCACTATCGACAAGGATGACCATTTCTCCCTTTTGAAGAGTCTCTATTGCATGCTTTAATTTGGAGGTCTGATTTAAATTGGAACTTTTTTTAGGTAAACTCACTTTTTATTCTCGCTTAATCGTTCAAGGTACTTAGCTAATATATCTACCTCAATATTGACCTTTTCTCCAGGAGATAAATCCGACAAATTCGTTTCAGCCCAAGTGTGGGGGATAATTTGAAATTTCAATTCATTTTGTTGAATTTCATGGATGGTCAATGAAATTCCATCCACGGTGATCGAGCCTTTTTTTACACAATACTTTAGGAGCTCGGGCGCCTGCACCGCAAAGGTCAATTCATAATTCCCCCCGGGCAAAACCACAATTTTAGAAAGAATCGCTACCCCGTCTACATGCCCCTGGACCCAATGGCCCGACATGCGATCGCCTATTCTTAAGGATCGTTCCAAATTTACCCGGCGCTGCCCCCCGGACGCACCGGGAACATTTAAATGGGAAAGTGAAGTTCGAGCTACTGTTTCAGGCGCCAAATCAAACGAATACACGGCATTTTTAATCTGAGTCACCGTTAAACAAACGCCATTTACCGCAATGCTTTCGCCTAAAATGACCTTTTCGTCCTGGAAGTGGGCCTCCAGTTCTAACTGATAGCTTTGATCGGAAGTGGGGCTCAGGGATAGGACCTTCCCTTGAGTTTGAATAATACCTGTAAACATTTTAAAACGACCTAATCCCTTCTAGCGGCGTTAAAGCAGCCGCGCGTTTTGCCGGAAAATAAGAAGCCAAAAAAACAATTAAAAACGAGGAAAGCGAAACCCCCAAAAAATAAACTGGATCCAAAGTAACCGGCAAAGTCCGATCATAGTAAACATCAGGAAGCGTAATCACCTGGAATTTTTTTAACGTCAAGCAGACCACAAATGCCACAACGGTGCCCCACGCAACCCCTACCCCACCTACCCAAACTCCATTCCAAAGATAAATCCCCGAGATGTCTTTTTTTTGTGCGCCCAACGTTTTTAATATTGCAATTTCTTTCACTTTCTCTTGAACCATTAGCGTAAGCGTCGAAACAATATTAAGGCTCGCAATCGCAACCGTAAATAACAAAATCAAAAACATGGCCATTCGCTCTAATTTCATCGACGCAAATAAATGTCCGTTCAACTCATTCCAATCGCGCACTTTGAGTGCGGGCAACTGAGCCCGAAACGGTTCCATAAACGAATCCGAATTGTCCGAATGTCTCAGGGTCAGCTCGATCTGACTCACCATTCCTTTACGGTGTAAAAAACTCTCCATATTCACGACCGGAGTATACGCCTCATGCGATTCCTGATCAGGGATTCCATTTTCGTAAATCGCTTGAACCACAAAGCGTTTGATTCGCGGAATATTAGAAAAAGGACCATCCATAATCATCGGACTGATCATGGTCACAAAATCGCCAGGAATCAGCCCCATTTCGTAAGCCAATTCTTTACCAATCCAAATTCCTGGATAATGCGACCCATTTGGACCATCACGGTCGACCAGCATTTGAGGAAGTGCCTCTTCCACCACTTTTGTTTTCAAGCGTTCTAAGCGTTCAGGAGTTACTCCTTTGATTAAAACTCCGTTCACTTTGTTTCCGGAGCGAATGATGAGTTCGGTGCCGAGGATGGGCGAATAAAATTCCACTTCTTTGTTCGTTTTCAATGCGGCTATTCCCGGCATGGATTCCAATTGCGCCGTGGGAATTAAGCCTAACTCAAATCCCGGAAAACTTGCAGTTGGGGTGATTAACACATGTAAATCGGTAGAGACCAATTTATGTCTGAGCTCGTTTTCAAAGCCACTCATCACCGAAAGAACAACGATAATGGCCGCCACGCCAAAGCCAATCCCCAACATGGACAACGTCGTGGTCATATTTAAAAAACGGGCGTCCCGCTTCCCTCTTAAGTAACGCCGCGCGATCCACCGAATCCAGGAACGCCCTACGGGCTTAAACTCCGACGGTAAATCTCGATTAGTCAAAAAAGCGCCCCTGCGCGTTTGCGCGTTTTAATAAAGCCTCCGATGGCGCAAACCGCATTCCATATTTGGATTTTAATTGCTCGAGTCGGCTGCAAATTTCTTTTAATCCAATTTGGTCCGCATAGCGCAACAAGCCTCCTCTAAACGGTGGAAAGCCGGTGCCCATAATCATTCCTAAGTCCACATCAGCCGGAGTTTCTACCACTTTTTCCTCAAGGCAGCGAGCCGCTTCGTTGATCATACTGAGGACGCAGCGATCGACAATTTCAGTTGCTTCAATTTTTTGGGCCTGCGGAGTGACCCCAAGCAAACCATAAATATCGGACTCCAATTTCTTTTCGGACCGATCCTTGCCTGAATAAATATAAAAACCTGCGCCCGTTTTTTTACCGAGACGCTTTTGCTCAAGGAGTTTTCCAAACAGTTGCGGCGGGTTCATGCGCTCACCAAAAGCGTCATGCAAAATATGCCCCACCTTATCCGCCACATCTAAACCCACTTCATCAATCAATTCGATAGGGCCCATCGGCATACCGAATTTTAAAAGCGCAGGGTCAAGCTCGTCAATTTTTACCCCTTCGGACAACATCACTCCTGCTTCGGTCAAATAGGGCATCAGCAATCGATTCACTAAAAAGCCCGGTGAATCTTTAACAACAATGGGCGTTTTACCAATTTGCTTGCTCAGTTGGAACACTTGGGAAACCGCAAAATCAGACGATTTTTCGCCGCGAATCACTTCAATCAGTGGCATTTTGTGTACGGGATTAAAAAAATGCATTCCTACAAAACGTTCCGGATGGGCAAGCACACTTTGGATTTTGCTGACCGACAAGGAAGACGTGTTGGTTGCAATGACACACTGATCGGTGACCTGCGACTCCAATTCTTTACTGACCGCTTGTTTGACTTCTAACTTTTCAACCACCGCTTCCACAACCACTTCGACCGATTTAAAGCCGTCATAAGTCGTGGTTGGTGCAATCCGATTCAACTTTTGCTGAAGCTGGCGCGGATTAATGATTCTGCGTTTCAACGCCTTCTGAAATAGGCGGAGGGCGGACTGCACGCCAATTTCTAAAGCAGTGTTTTGAATGTCCTTCATGCGGACGGTAATGCCTTTGTCGGCAAATAACTGGGCAATCCCGCCGCCCATCACCCCTGCACCTAAAACTCCTGCGCTTGTAATTTTTCTGGTGTCTGCGGTTTTTCCATCGGTAAGCCCATTCGCCTTTTTAATTCCTTCGGTCAAAAAGAAAAGACGAATACAATTTTTTGAAACCTCCGTTGCGGCCAT
>CAIMNF010000413.1 GCA_903842755.1 Oligoflexia bacterium | reverse complement strand
GCTTCGGTTGCAAGTTTGATGTTGACCACTGAAACCCTCATTGCAGAAAAGCCTAAAAAAGATAATGGCCCTGCAATGCCAGGCGGACACGGTGGAATGGGCGGCATGGACGGCATGATGTAATCGTCTGTCATCAATTCATTTACTTAAGGGCCCTGATTTTTCATAAATCAGGGCCCTTTTTTTTAGTGATCGGTAAAAGGCTAAAGCTTATGGGTGCAGAGTTTTAATTAGTTCTTTGATTTGAGAGGGAGAAATGAAATATTTTTCAGAACAAAAGTCGCAGTTGATTTCCGTTTGCTGCCCTTCGGAAAAAATGGCGGTCAGTTCAGCTTCTCCAATGAGTAAAAGGGATCGCTTTACTCGATCTAGGGAGCAGGGGCAGTGAGCAGTGATTTGTTTTTCCTCAAGAATGCTAAAAGTTTGGTCTTCCAAGAGGTAAGAAAGTAGATTTTTAGGATTGTCTTGTTCGGCCGTATTTTCTCTAAATTGCTGAAACTTTCTTAGGTGGCTTTCAATGTATGAAATATCTTGCTCTGTGGCGCCGGGCATTGCTTGAATCAAAAAGCCTTCTGCTCGTTGGAGCGATCCGCCTTGTGTAATCACTTCAATTCCTACTGCGGATTGAACTTGTTCGGATTGAAGCCAATAAAAGGTTAGGTCCTTGGCCAAGTGACCGGTCAATAATGGTACGGTGCCAATGTAAGGTTTATTCTCTTGGTGCTTAGTCCTTAAAACGGAGAGAAGGCCTATTCCCCAGGGGCCAACGTCTTTGCTGATTTTTACCTCTTCTTTGGGCCTGGCGACCACATAGCCCCTTACTTCGGCGTCCGCATTTGCGTCAATAATCGCGTGTTTACACCATCCTGAGCCTTGAATATTAAGATTGATCTTTTCTTCGGCTTTGCAATAAGACGATAAGATTAGGCCCGCGACAAGTGCTTCGCTTAGTGCTTTAATGGTTCCATCATCATTCATTTGATGACGTTTAGAAAAAAAAGTTGCGGTTTCAGTTGCGGAGACTGCAATGGCTCTGATCGTACCCGATGCAGAAATGCACTTTACCCATTTGTCATTTTGAGATTTAAAATACGCCGGCATGAAATCCTTTAGTTAGAATGAAAATCCCGCATGAACCATGAAGGAAAGGTACGTCCCACCAATAGACACCGAGGTGCCGTCCGAAGCGGTAGTGGTTGAGCTAAACATATCGTGCATGGTGAGTCTTGTCCCAAAATAAATTCGGTCGCTGAGCAAAAGATCGGCACCGAATCCAAGGTTTAATCCAAACAAAATTGCGTTCGCGCTTTGTCCGTTGTTATAGGAAAGTGAGGGGTGATAGAAACCGAGGCCGCCTGAAAAAAACGGAACTAATTGATCGAAATAAATCAAATTCGTTCTAAGTCCGGTCAGTAATTGGACCATGTTTAGATTGTTGTTTGAGTTCGAATGAGAGCTAAAGCCTAAATTGGATTCAAAGCTGAACAAGTCGCTTACACCATAGGTGTATTGCAATTGCGTACCAATCGCATTGTCAAATTTAGAGGATAGGCCGCCGGTTAAAAACACTTCTCCAATCCCGAGCGACAGATTATGCGTTCCTGGCGATAAGGGTGTCTTTTGTACAGGCGTCGATGCGCGTGACTGCCCGGTCTCTTTTTGTGAACGATTATTTTTTGTGGGTGGAGTTTGTTCGTAAGAATGATCGTCGGAATTTTCACTCCAACTGCTTGCTTTGGATGCGGGATAACCGTAGCTTTCAGATACCGAACACACTCCAGATAAGGTTACGATTATCGTAAATACGCCGAGTATAAGGGACCTACTATTTAAGTCACATCTCATATCTAGAGTGTATTCGGTGTCCTGAAAGAAGCAAAGCTTCAATTTTGAATTGCAGCTTTGCTTCGCATTAGGTCAGGAAGTTGACAATGAATTTATTGATTGATGGTAGGAGCGTTGCTTACATTCGCAGAAATTGAAGCGGATAGTGCTGCATCTGCCTCAATCGAGGCAATGTCTCCTTTGAGTTTCTCATAGATAAACCCGGAGAACGAGCCGTCTCCACTGCGGATAATGGTTTTAAGCAAATTCACAGAAGGTTGAGTTTTTGCTTTTCGCTCACTTTCATAGAGAAGTTGCGTGAGTGTTGCAGCGGTAATGTCATTTTTTGTTTTATTGTCAATGACTCGGATTTCTTCACCAGCCCTAATCATTTTTGCGATTTCGTCCAAAGTGACATAGCTAGACTCATGCGTGTCATAAAGTTTACGGTTTTGATAGCGTTTAATTACTTTTGCTTCCTTCATAATGCCCCCTACGAGTACTACGGTTAATAGATCGTTCCCCCTCTTAAGATCACATCCCAACAAAAACATTAGAAAACCCCCGTTTTCGTCAAAATTTTGTTGCAACCTTTTAAGGTAGCCGCGTGTTTTGGTATGGAGTTAGCACACCGCAACAATTCACTGCTCATACTCGGATAACAACCTTGAAACTCAATGTCAAGCGTTTCGCGGCACAATGCTTCAAATTGATGAAAACGAAACGACCTATAGTTTTGTGGACGTTCTGTCGAAAAGAAAGTAACGGGAGGCCACAGCATCATGGGCTTATTGATTAAGGGGTTGAAAAGATTTAAATTAATTTTGATTTTCCAACCACTCGTTCCGCTTTTGTTGTTCCTTGTTGGCTGCGCAACGATTGATGAAAAGGTTCCAAATAAAAATAATGACGAAGTGAGTCACAGCTCCAAACCCTCAGCTCAGGCTCAATGGGATCAACACCCATTCGCTGCAACTTCTGAGTATCACTTCGCCTTAGCTCAAGCCTATTCCACCGAAGGTCAGGTAGAAAAAGCGATTGAGGAATATCAGGCCGCGCTCGCGTACGATTCCCACTCCGCAATTATCCTTTCAAGGTTGGGAGCGGAATACCTTAAAAAAGGGTCGATGAGTTTAGCAATTGAATATTGCAAAAAAGCACTAGAAATTGACTCAAAGATGATCGAAGTTCGGCTGATTTTAGGCGGTATTTACTCGATGAATAATGAATCCGATTCAGCGTTAGAGCAGTATAGTTTGGTTTTAAAAGCCGATCCAACGAGTGACGAGGCCGCAATTTTCAAAGCTCAAATTTTAATAGAAAAAGATCAGTCGCGCGAGGCCTTAAAGTTTTTAAGGGGGTTTTTGGCAAAGGTGAAAGACTCGGCTGCGGCTTGGTATTACGCGGGCAAGCTCGAACAAGCTGAAAATCACGTTGCTGGAGCGATTACGGATTTTAGGAAGGCTTTGGAAGTGAGACCTGGGTTTTCACAAGCGACCTTAGCGCTGGGCATGATTTTTGAGACGCACGGTGAATCGAAAAAAGCTCTCGATCTTTATCAGGAGCAATTGGATCAGAAGCAAGACCTACAGGTTGCGGGACGGCTTGCCATTCTTTACTTAAAATCAAATGAGTTAGAACTCGCCCAAAAAACGTTCGAGATCATGACGGCGATCGATCCTGAGGACTTGAATACACAGCTTAAACTGGGGTTAGTGCTGATGCAAAAGCAGGATTGGTCTAAGGCAAAAGAGGTGCTCGAGGGGATCCTAAAAAAAGTTCCGGACTCCGACAAAGTCAATTATTATTTAGCTGCAGTTTATGAAGAGTCTCACGAGTGGCTTAAGTCGATCGTTTATTTGTTAAAGGTTTCTCCAGATTCTAAGCTTTTCGAGGATGCAACTATCCATGCAGCAGGGCTTTACCGAAAGCTCCTTCAAAAGGAGCAAGCGTACCAAGTGTTAAATGATGCAATAAAGAAAGCTCCAGAAAATCCTGGGTTTTATCTTGCAGCGGCGAGTTTGCATGAGACAGATCACGAGTGGAAAAGTGCGGCGATTGACCTGTCTAACGGACTTAAGTTTTTTCCAGATAACGAGAAACTTCGTTATTACTATGGGGCGATCTTGGATAAATTAGGCCAAGCGGATGAAGCTATCGTGGAAATGGAGAAAATCTTAATTCAAAATCCAAATCACGCGGATGCACTTAATTTTGTTGCCTACACGTGGACGAGTCAGGGGGTGCGGCTGAAAGATGCGGAAGAGCTTTTGAAACGAGCATTGAAGATTGAACCCCGAAGCCCGTTTATTTTAGACAGCATGGGGTGGAACCAGTTTATGTTGGGCCATTCGAAGGAAGCAATGGTTTACTTAGAAAAAGCGGCAAGTCTCAAGTCAGATGAGCAGGCAATTCTCGAGCATTTAGTCGAGGTTTACATTCGAAATCAAATGCCAGAGCGTGCCCAAGCGGTGCAATCACAAATTGCTCAACTGTTAAATAAGACTGCAGTAGAAACGTCACTAAGGGGCGAAAATGTTCGGGCCCCGGCATCAGTT
Organism: Oligoflexia bacterium; assembly: GCA_903842755.1. Lineage (GTDB taxonomy): Bacteria > Bdellovibrionota > UBA1018 > UBA1018 > CAIMNF01 > CAIMNF01. The sequence goes on along the minus strand of CAIMNF010000413.1, from coordinate 5,614 downwards.
GAAGAAAAATAGAGAATCGGGCATGATGGTCTCATGTCAAATCGATTGCTTGACCTGTTGGCCGCACTCTCAATGGGGTTCGTTGGTTCGTGCTCAACGGCTCCAAAATTGGCTCAGGATACGCTGACGGCGCAAACTGCAGAAAAATGGCTAAATCAATATTGTTCTCCCGAGATTCACGAAAGCGCAATTGCGGGGCAAATGATCGTTCGCGCAGACACGCAAGAGTTTAAGGGGCAGTTCCCCGCCTCTGTTGCTCTAGACAAAAGCGGACAATTTGTTTTGGAGGTAACCAATATACTGGGAGGCACCGTGGGCCAAATTTCCGGGAATTCGGATGGGTTGTCTGTGCAGTCCACTTCTAAGCCAAAGTATAATAGAACCGGAATTCAGTTCTATATGGGAATTCCTGCTCAAGTCCTTGTGCAACTGATTCGAGGTGAGTTGCCCTGTCCTAGCCCAGGCAACTGGCGCAAAGTCACGGCTCAGGGGGCGATCGTTTCTTTGGATACCGGAGTACAATCGTGGACTTTTGAGCGGGTGCAATCGGAAGGGCGAAACGTTCCCGGAAAAGTTTCGATTGACCCCCAAAAGATTCAGTTAACCGTTGAAGAGTGGGATTTAAATCAAAACTATGCAAAAAAGGTTCGAGTCGTAACAGAGGCAGGCACGCTCAGATGGACTTGGAAATCAAGAGACTCGCGCGAGTAGCGAAAAGCTAATTGAGTGTTTGGTGCAAATAGGTATATATTGTTAGCCCATGTGGGCATACTTCATTAGGCGATTAATCTATTCTATCCCAATCATGTTTGGCGTTGCCCTGGTTGTTTTTACTCTGTTTAACTTAGTGGGTGGCGACCCAGCGCAAATGATGGTGGGTAAACACGCGACCGCGGAACGAATTGCGGCCGTAAGAGCGGAACTTGGCTTAGATCAGCCTTTGATTGTGCAATTCGGAGATTATTTAAAACAAATTGTTACGTTTGACTTTGGAAAAAGTTACACAACGAGAGAAGTGATTCGGGAAAAGATTTGGAACGGAATTTGGCCCACGCTCAGTTTGTCCATTCCCGCTTTTTTTATTACCGCGTTTCTATCGATTACGATCGGTTTAGTTGTTTCATACTATCGCGGACGTTGGATTGATCGCTTTTCCCTCGTCCTCTTCGTCCTATTGATGAGCCTCCCCGGTTTGGCCTATATTCTTTTTGGGCAATATGTATTAGCTCATCAGCTCCATCTCTTTCCGATTTCGGGTTATAGTTCCGAGTGGCCTGAGCGGATCAATTATCTTGCTCTTCCGGTTTTAATTTCTGTCCTTTTAAATTTGGGTTCCGATATTCGATTCTTTCGAAATTCAATGATCGAAGAAATTAACCAAGACTACGTTCGAACTGCTCGAGCAAAAGGCTTAGAGGAAAAGTGGGTATATTTAAAACATGTCCTTAAAAATAGCATGATCCCGGTCATTACCTATGTGGTCATCCAAATTCCTTACCTAGTGCTGGGATCAATTTTGCTTGAAAGTTTTTTTTCAATTCCCGGGATCGGGGGCATGACGGTGGATGCGGTCAATAATTCCGATTTTCCGGTCCTTAAAGCGATGACGACCGTGATTTCGCTAATCTATATCATCACTACGCTGTTTACCGATATTTTGTATCGGCTGGTAGATCCACGCATGAGCTTAGGAAAAAGGGGTTAACGAGTGGCGAAACGGCGTGGACTTTGGGGACAAGCAGTGCAGCGGATTTTGGACAGCAAAGTAGCGCTGGGCTGTATTCTGATGATCTTGTTTTTCTTAGTGGTTGCTTTTTCTGCGCAGTTTTTGGGATTTGCCGAATCCTGGAATGTTCCCATTGCAGGCCCTTACGTGGAGCCTGGTTTTGGACGGGGTTTTAAGTTCTTGCTCGGGACAGATTTTTTAGGCAGAAGCGTAATTTACAAAGTTATTCAGGGGACTCGAGTTGCGTTAAGTGTTGGGATCGTTACCGCTTTTTTAAGCGCGCCAATCGGAATATTTTTTGGGTGTGTGGCAGGGTACTTCGGCGGCTGGATTGATGATCTGATTGTTTGGTTTATTACGACACTGTCTTCAATTCCGAGTATTTTATTGCTGATTGCAATTAGCTATACGCTGGGTCGAGGGATGACTGCAGTTTATATTGCACTCACTGCGACGAGCTGGATTTCCTTGGCTCGAATTCTACGAGGTGAAGTACTCAAACACAAAAGAAGAGAGTACTTGGTCGCCGCGGAAAGCTTGGGCGCGACCCACGCGAACCGAATTTTTAAGCACCTGTTGCCGAATGTTAGTCATCAAGTGATTCTAAGCATGTCTTTTATGATTGAGTTTGCGATAAGGTCCGAGGTGTTGTTGTCCTACCTTGGCTTGGGGGTGCAGGATTTACCCAGTTGGGGAAAAATGATTGATGATGCTAAAGGAGAACTTTCTGCCGGAAGATGGTGGCAGTTGACTGGGGCGACTTGTGCTATGTTTTTACTGATGTTTGCAATTAATGTTTTAGGGGATTATTTACGGGATGCGCTCGACCCGAAGGCGGGGATTTGACCATGGAAAAGGGTGAAGAAAATAAGATGGAAAAAATTTTAGAGGTCAAAGGCTTAAGAACATCATTCCATACGGACCGGGGCGAAGTAAAGGCCGTCGATGAGGTCAGCTTTGACCTTTATCGGGGGAAAACGTTAGGAATCGTTGGTGAAAGCGGTTGCGGAAAAAGTGTGACCTCGTTGTCGTTGATGAGGTTGATTCCAAATCCTCCGGGAAAAATCGTCGGAGGTAAAATTTTATTTCACGGGAAAGATTTATTAGAGCTGCCGATGGAGCAAATGCGGAAAATTCGGGGGAATCGCATTTCGATGATCTTTCAGGAGCCCATGACGTCACTCAATCCAGTCTTTACGATCGGTAATCAATTGGTTGAAGCGATCCGCTTGCATCAGGATTTGTCGAAAAGTGAAGCGGTCAATAAAGCAATTGAAAGTTTAAAGCTAGTGGGAATTCCTGCACCCGATAAACGAATAAAAGATTACCCACACCAATTGTCCGGCGGTATGAGGCAGCGGGTGATGATCGCGATGGCTTTGTCGTGCAACCCTGAAATTTTGATTGCGGACGAGCCTACAACGGCGCTGGATGTTACCATTCAGGCTCAGATTTTGGATCTCTTAAGGGACCTTCAACAAAAAGTGGGAATGGCCATTCTGTTAATTACACACGATTTGGGAGTCGTTGCGGAAATGGCCCATGAAGTGGTGGTCATGTATGCGGGGAAGGTCGTGGAACGGGCATTAGTACACGACCTTTTCGCAAGTCCCAAGCATCCGTATACTCAAGGCTTATTAAATAGTATTCCAGTTTTAAATAAGGACCCGACTGGAAAAGTGAAGAAAACAAGGCTCGAACCTATTCCTGGAATTGTTCCAAATTTGCTGGATTTGCCGGCAGGATGTCGGTTTCAGGAGCGGTGCAAGTTTGTAAAACCGGAGTGTAAGGGCACCGAGCCTGAGTTAACCTCCTTGTCGGCTACTCGGCAAGTGCGATGCACTCAAGCGACCGGTTAAAAAAGAAAAGTGAGCGTCATGAGCGAAAATAGCGAAATTACCGAAAACAAAGAAGTGCTGCTATCCGTAAAAAATTTAGTGAAACGATTCCCCATCAAAGGGGGACTCTTTGGTCGGGAATTGGCAGCGGTGCAAGCGGTCTCGAATGTGTCGTTTGATCTTTATAAGGGTGAAACTTTAGGTTTGGTCGGCGAATCGGGTTGTGGGAAATCCACCTTAGGGAGATGCATCCTTCGGTTGATTGAACCCACTTCTGGGGAGGTGCTTTTTAAGGGCCAAGACATTACGAAGCTCAGCACAACGCAAATGAGAATCCTTAGGCGAAACATGCAAATTGTTTTTCAAGATCCTTTTGCTTCCTTGAATCCACGAATGACGGTAGAAGAAATTTTAGGCGAGCCGTTAGAAATTCATCAATTAGCGTCGAATCGAGCGGAACGAGGGAAACGAATTAGCCATCTCCTGGACTTGGTGGGTCTTCGCCAAGAAGCGATTTCCCGGTATCCCCACGAATTTTCTGGTGGTCAAAGGCAAAGAATTTGTATCGCTCGGGCACTTGCAGTCGAGCCTGACTTCTTAGTTTTAGATGAACCAGTTTCTGCCCTTGATGTTTCCATTCAAGCGCAAATTGTAAATTTACTCCAGGATTTGCAGAAGGAGCTCAAGCTTACCTATTTGTTTATCGCACACGATTTAAAGGTGGTGGAGCATATTTCTAATCGAGTAGCCGTAATGTATTTAGGAAAAATTGCGGAGATTGCAGATGGCGAAGAACTCTATTCGAATCCGATGCACCCGTACACGAAGGCCTTGTTGTCGGCGATTCCTATTCCTGATCCACTTTATAAAAAAGAGCGTATTATTTTGCAGGGCGATGTTCCGTCCCCAATTCACCCGCCCTCCGGTTGTTATTTTCATCCCCGATGCCCCTCGGTTCGACCGAACTGTAAGGAGCAAGCGCCCTCCCTTGAAAAAGTCGGCAAAGGATATCATTCTGCTTCTTGTTTTTACGCGAAAGGAAATGATTCATGAGTGAAGGTCAAGTCAAAGGGTCGAAGCTTACGCCCAATCAGATTGATTTAGAGCTAAAGAGTGCCGACGATTGGAAATTGAATTCTGCCGGAGAAATAGAAAAAACCTTCGTTTCAACCGGTTTTCCTCAGTCCCTCCTCTTTGTCAATGCGGTGGGGCTGCTGGCAGAATCAAAAAATCACCATCCGGATATTTTCATTCAATGGAATAAAGTTCGCCTGGCACTAACCACTCACGACGCTGGAGGGTTGACTCAAAAAGATTTTGAACTCGCGAAACTCATTAATGCGTTGCCTTTAATTTAAAGAAGGGATTTTTATGACCGATCTCATTTACAAAACTCCACACCCGTATAACGAACCTATCTACGGATATTTGCCTGGAAGTAAAGAGCGAACGGAACTTGAGCAATCCCTAAAAAGTATTCAATCCGAAGTGGTGGAGATACCCTGTATCATTGGCGGGCAAGAGATCAGGACTGGTAATATTTTTGAAGTACGAATGCCGCACGATCATCGCCATGTGCTTGCCCGGGTTCATTTGGCCGGAGTAGATGAAATGAAAGCCGCAATCGCCTCTTCGCTTAAGGCAAAACGGGAATGGGAGCTGTTTTCTTCGCAAGAACGCGCAACGATTTTTCTAAAAGCTGCAGATCTTTTGTCGGCTTCCGGTTCGTTTGGAGGATGGCGCTCCACGCTGAATGCGGCTACCATGCTAGGGCAATCTAAAAATGTTTTTCAAGCAGAAGTGGACTCGGCCTGTGAGCTGATTGATTTTTTACGGTTTAATGTTTCGTTCTATGAACGGCTGATTTCGGATCAACCCTTGAGTGTCCCTGGTATTCAAAATGAAGTCGATTATCGGCCGCTAGAGGGATTTGTTTTTGCGGTGACGCCCTTTAATTTTACGGCGATTGCTGCAAACTTGCCAGCAGCCCCAGCCTTGGTGGGGACTACGGTCCTTTGGAAGCCTTCCGAGCAACAGTGTTTAAGCGCCT
>CAIMNF010000412.1 GCA_903842755.1 Oligoflexia bacterium | reverse complement strand
CTATTTTTTTTCATGTTCATCGCCTCCTGAAGCGTAATCGGAATTATAGTCCACATCATCTGAGTAATCTAAGTATCCGCATTGGTTATAAAAAACTTTAATTTCGGAACGAATGGCTTCCAAGTCCTCGAACGTGTCACGCACTTTGTTCACTCCCTTGGGAAATTTGTGCGGGTCCTGATTGGAATTGTATGCAACTAAATCTTCGGACAAGTCGGTCAGGTCCGCTATTGCATCGCCGTTTGCATAGCCATGGACATTAATGGATAAATCGTGGGCCACATACTTGCTCGCCATTTCAACCAAGGTCAAATATGCTTTTGGATCACCTTTTGGAAATACCTTATTCTGGCCATCTTGTTCAGACCGTTCGGTTAACGCTTTCGATAAAAACGCGAGCTCTTGCGAGGCAACTTTAATGAACGTAGATTGATATTCCCCATAGTCAAAATGGTCGCGTTCGCAGTCGCCGCACGGGTACCGACCATGGTGGCGATACCGGAAGGGAATATAAAAAGGTTCGTCTAATTTGCGTTCAACACTCATCACAAATTCGAATGAGTTGAATAAAAAGTTTAATTTGGTCGTGAGCCCCAAGCCTTGATTCGGCAATTCTTGGTCTAAGCGTTGCGTATACTTAAGCGTTCGATCAATGAGCTGCTTCGTCATAGGCCCGCCCGACTCAGGGTCGACTGTAAGGGACTCTGCTGCTTTAGTTAACGTATCAATTAGAATGCGCTCTGCTGCTTTCTGATACACTTCAAGTGAATCGTAATTTGCCCGTTGAATTTCAATTAAAGCCTTGCGCTTTCCCTTTCTAAGGATAACGCTCACCCGCTTGGCCCACGCTAACAAATCATCCTCGGGACTATTCGGTGTTTCCGCTTGCTTACCCAACGTTGTTTCTAGCTGGGCTAAATAGGCGTCTCGTTCCTCATTGCCACCGCCTGTGCCGTATTGGGCATAACTGCTTTGGGCGCTGAGCAAGCTTCCCGTCATGCCAACCAGTACGCCAGTGGTAAAACAGGCGATTTTAAGCTTTACCTTTAGGGATGAATTTACTTTGTTCACCTTCATTTTTTTTGTTCTCCTGCTGCTGCTTTTGGTGTCGCGGTTAACATCATGGACTGCATGATGACTGTGACCACTTGATTTCTGGGTTTGCTGGACTGAGAAATTTCTAGACTTAAACTTTTTCTAAACTCATCTACTTTTTCTACGATTTTGGCGAAATCACCTTCGGGTACCGCAAAAGTAAGCGTCGAGACTTTCCGCTCGCTTAGGGATTCGCCTTCAATAGACTGAATGGCACGCTCCATAAACTCTTTATGAAAATGATTAATCGCAAAATCGATATGCCCTAGATCAATATCAATCGGACGATCTTGAGTTCGGTAAAGGGTTCGTTCGCCTTCGGTAACGGCGCGGACCATTTCTAAGTCTTTTAGAATTTGCCAAGCTTGAGCAGCCTGTTTACTGGTAATTTTGTTTTTAAGCCGTTGGGCCATCCACACCGGATCGGGCTTAAAGTCTTCCAATTGAACTAACTGATGAACGGCGACCAGATACCAATGCGAAAGGGCGATGGAGTGGTTTTTTATTTTGGTAATAAACGAGGTGCTGCTACTGCCACCCGATGCGGCACAAAGCTGGTCAAAATAATAAGCGCGATCCTCTGAGTTTTTCGCTTGATTAAACAAAACTAATTTTTCGAAATAAAGAGATTCTTTGCCCTTTATGCCAATGGCGCGAACAAAACCCCGGATGGTGCTTGGACTTAAGTTGCGCTCGCCGCGGATCACCATTCCCAACAAGGTATGTGAACCGAGGCCCGCTTTTTTTGCGAATACCGCGCCCGAATAGCCCCGTTCAAGCGACTTGCGTGCGCGAAACCACTGGGCGAGGTACTCGCGATAATCCAAGTATGCAAAAATCCCAGTCCGATTTTTATTCTCGTCAGGCGATTGCCCCAGTGGCAATGCCTGAGCGGGCATATTGGAATGTTCAACAGAATCGTTCATAGACGCCAAACTAAAGCATTCCAAACCGAAGCACAATACTAAATTGACATTATGTATTAAATATGCGAAACAATTGTGACGTGAAAAACAAGAGACTCCACTGTTTGAACAATCAAGAGGATCTACCTGTTATGATTCAACAATATGGGTCTGTTTTTTCACTATTGATCCTCCTTTGGATGAAACCGAATTTAGCCTATGGGCAAGAATCGAGTGACGAAGTCCTCCAACCCCAGGTAACGATTGAATACAGAAACGTACTCCACAAAGACAAGTCCGAGCTACTGAGCGCAAACCTAGCGAAAGTTCGAGCCAGCCCGTGGTTTAACAACAGATTGCCACTATCTTTCGGAATGATCCTGGATGGAAATTTTACCGCGAGCGAAGGCTATTATTCCCCCTTATTAATCACTTACGACTTAAAAACGGGTTTGGCCGTACCTGCGATTCTTTTTTCGGACACACTTTTTAGTGCAACTCGTTCACTTCAGTTAATGGCACATGAACTCACTCACCTCATGCAGGCCCATCTTTGGCCGCAGTCGGGATCAATAGAAAACTCTTGGTTACGGGAAGGATTGGCACTGATGGCCGAATGGATGATCTCCACTGAACAGGGATACCCTGGTCATAATCCGGCATTGATGGAAGCGTTTCGCTTTCCGGAAACTTCGCTCGTGGCGCCCCTCACTCCTGAACAAGAAACTTATAAAGACGTACGTGTTCGCACCGCTGAATACGGCCACATCTTGCAATACTTTATTTATATTTACCGGTTGTGTGGCGGAAAAAAACTTTTGGAAGAGTTACTTGCGCCTTCCTCGCTAAAGACCGGGCTTGCACTTTTAGATGAAGCCTTGCCCCTTCAGCATACGGGCTACGCCGCTTGCGCCAATTTCCACGAAAGTTTTGTTGCATTTTCTCTGGCCAGATTTCACCAAGGCACTGCTCCAGAAGATTATGTGTATGTCACCGCTTTGGAAAGTCCGATCCGGGAAAGCCCTGTGGATTTGCCACCCTATTCTTCGACCGTCTATCGCCGAACACCCAATCAGAAGTGTGCTTTGCATGATTGGGAATGGGGAACTTCGCGCTGTATTCGGATTCGAGAACGATAGTCCTCGTACGCAAACTCTACCCAGTTGAATATTTTATTAAATTATTTTTATTTAAAAAATACCTGACTTCATTATTTTTAAGATAACAATATCAGAAATTTAAAATACCTGATTATTTTTATATAGTATAAGTTACTGTTATCACGGCATTTTTTGCTCAAGTCAAAACAATACCCACCGATAGGATTATTGTCAGGCACACGGATTGTTTGATATCGAAAGTGGCAAACGGAAATTTAACCGCTTTCACGAAAACTCAAGGACGAAAATGTTTATGTCTAAAGGAGACTAACCATGGGTTTGCGTATCAATACGAACATACAGGCACTAACTGCTCAGCGAGCGCTGAGTGAGAATAGGTCAATGCAAGAGAAAACATTAGAGCGATTGTCATCGGGTAATCGGATTAACCGAGCCGGGGACGACGCCGCGGGACTAGCCATCTCTGAACGAATTCGCGCAAGCACTCGTTCATTAGGGCAAGCCACACGAAATGCCGCTGACGGTATTTCGATGGTGCAAGTCGCAGAAGGAGCGACGAACGAAGTTTCAAACATCCTCGTTCGGATGCGGGAACTTTCCATCCAAGGCGCCTCCGATACGATCGGCGATTTGGAACGTGGGTTCATCAACAAAGAAATTCAAGCCATGAAAGCAGAAGTCACTCGGATCGCAAATTCGACTGAATTCAACGGCACAAAACTTCTGAACGGAACAGCCGACAAACTTGAAATTCAAGTAGGCTTAAACAACAACCCAGAACAAGATCGTTTGGTTTTCGATGCTGCTAACCAAAACGTTTCCTTGGCGACTTTAGGGATTGACGACATTCATACGCTAAACAAAGAAGGTTCTCAAATGAACCTTACCAAGTTAGATAATGCGTTGAACGTGGTGAACTCGAATCGATCGGATTTGGGTGCAATGCAAAACCGCTTACAATCGACGATCAATAACATCACCATCTATAAAGAAAACTTAGAAGGTGCACGTTCACGGATCAGAGATGCGGACATTGCTGAGGAAACTTCGAACCTCACCAAGCAAAACATTTTGACCACTGCGGGTATTTCGGTTTTAGCGCAAGCGAACCAAAATCCTCAGCAAGCACTTAAACTACTCGGGTAGATCAACTGAGCGAGTTCAGCTTTCATAAGTTTGGGTCGAGGACGGCCCAATGATACGCACGCCAAGAGCTTTGGGCGTGTAAGACTCTATGACTGAACTCTGCACGCCCTTGGCTCTTGGTCTCTCCTTTTTAAAAAAACAAAGAAGAGACCTAAAAGGGTTCCCGGTTTGGTGAACCCGCCGAGTACACCGTAAGGCGTACTTGCCAAGCGAAGCGAATCAGGAGACTCTGTCTCCCGAAAGTATGTCTCGCTCAGTTGACGCTCATCCGAAATTTGCCTACGTGCCCTCCAAAAATATTTACTGGGAGAAGTTAAAAAATCTTCCTCCGGAGTTGGCGGGCCTTGCTTACTGTGACCATGATACAGAAAAGCATGCAGGCAAATGGATCGACCAATTTAAATCTTCAAAACCTCTCGCCAGCACCCCGCTCCATGTGGAGATCGGATGCAACGCAGGTCACGTAGTACTCGAGTGGGCAAAACAAAACCCACACGCGCGCTACATTGGAATTGATTGGAAGTTTAAGCAAATTTATAGACTCGCAGAGAAGATTCAGAAAAATGAACTGGGGAACCTCCTTGCATTCCGTGCAAACGCGGAACGATTACCGCAGATGTTTGCCCCCCAAGAAGTTCATTTTTTGCACATGTTCTTTCCCGACCCTTGG
>CAIMNF010000411.1 GCA_903842755.1 Oligoflexia bacterium | reverse complement strand
TTTTTGTTTCTTGGGACGGTCGCCGCGGCGACCGGATGGAATTTTTGGTGCTAACTTGTAAATGAGTGGTCGCCATGGCGACCGATTTTTTAATCTGTTTTAATCTTGGATGAATCAAAAAATAAATGGGACGTTCATGGTCGCCGTGGCGACCATCTACAATTAATTTTAAAGGACTCGAATGAGTACTGCTTTGGTCGCCACGGCGACCGAAAGCAAATTAAGAGCTTGCGCTTTGATAGCGCAAAAGTCCGCGTTTCCATAAAAAGCGGCAGCCAAGAGCGTAGGTTCCCAAGCTTAAAAACAGAAAAGCAAAGTCGCTCGGATTAGCTTTTCCCAAAATCATTTGCGAAGGGACGCTGCCAATGAATGCAAACGGCAGAATAGTTTTGATTAAAAATCGAAAAAGTTTTGGGTAAATTCCATCCGGTTTATTCGCTAACGCATAAAATTGGTAATACAACATCGAGGTGGAGATTCCCCGTTCAAGCCAAAAGGTCCAAACTAAAAAGCCGAAGCGGAGTAAAAATTGAGCGACTAATCCCACCATGATCCAACCACCAACGGTGAGCCAACTCAATCCGCCCTTGAATCCGGCACTTGGTCCGTAGTGGTGAATGATCCAAAAACCCAGAAAAAGGTTCGAGGTTTGCGAGAGGTTGATGTAACGAAAGCAAGCCAGGAAAACAGTATTTGCGGGCTTGGTGAGAAGGATATCGAGCTCGCCTTGATTAATGAGTGCTGGAAACTGCCAAAAGCTTCGTTGGAAAAAAATCGTAAAGAGGGTGTCGCTTGAAATGAACACTCCTAAAAAGAAAAAGGTTTCGGGCTTGGTCCATCCGTTAATGGAGTTAATGTTGCTGTAAATGATTTCAAAAAAACTAGCCTCGATTGCGATCCAGACGAGGTCGGCCAAGGTCATTGCAAAAAAATTGGTGCGGTAAATGAATTCGTTTACAAAATTATTTTTCAAAGTAATTGCAAAAATATTCCAGTAATAAATAAAGCCTCGAAGCATTATCCCCCCAGTCCTTGGTAACGCTTAATGGAAATTCCCCAGCTCCACCGGATTAGGAGTGTGAAAAATAAAATCCACGCCACTCCAATACCCATCTGTAAAAGCCACTCGTGTGCCGACCATTTGCCTAATGCAATTTGGGTGGGGCCATACACGTAGAGATAAAAGGGAAGGCATTTCCAAATCCATGAGTACTGTGCTGGAAAAAGGTTTAAGGGTAAGAGTTCACCCGAAAGTAAACTTACGATCATGTTTTTCACCATGAGTACTGCAAACGCGTTTTCCCAGTAGAAGGCAAGCGATGCAAGTGCCGCGCTCATTAGGTAATGAATAAGATTCCCTAATAGTGCCAAGAGCATTCCCATGACTAAATGTTCGGGCGAAAGTGAGTTGAAGAAAGTGGCAATGATTCCAAGGCTAAGGCAAAGAAGCGAGACGATGGCTTTTTCTCCTAAGCCTCTGATGTAAACAAACTCAATGACGCCCACGGGACGGAGTAGGTAGTTATTGAGAGTGCCCGTGCGGATCATTTCGATTAACTCAAAGTCTTGATTGCCTCCACGGACCTGTGAGAATACCACGCTGGTCCAAGTGTAGGAAAGTAGCTCGCTATAAGTCATTCCAGCAAACGAGGTCGCGCCGCTCATCTTAAAAATACTGTTCCAAAGGATGAGTTGCAAAGCGACGGGTACGATCGCCGAGCTGCAAAGGGTGAGGAGGAATTCAAAACGATACGCAATCGCATCCTTCATTCCATTAATGAGTGCAGCGATACGCCACTCCATAGAGATTGGGATTAAAGAATTACGATTCATAAATCCTTTGGATGACGTGTTCTAAGCTTGGTTCCTGAATGCCAATATCGGCTACAGCAAAATGTTGAAGCAAACATTGGAAGGTTGAAGTTAGTTTGCTGCGGTCTAAAACAATGCTGTAAGCGGTTTTGTCTTCTTCGTCGACCTTGATGTGCTCTGCTTGAATCTGAAGTTTTTCCGCAAGGGTGGCAACCTCAGGTGAGGACAGGAGCTTGACTTTGAGTTGGCACTCGTCCTGGTTTGTGAGTTGGGTTGGGTCTCCATCAAAGATGATCCCCCCTTCTTTAATGAGTAAAATTCTTTTACACAGTTCCGAAATATCATCCATGTTGTGGCTGGTGAGAATGATGGTAGCTCCCTCTTTTTGATTGTGTGTTTTTAAGAAGGTTCTTAGTTTTTTAGCGGCAACGACATCTAAGCCGATCGTGGGTTCGTCCAGATAGATGACCTTAGGTAAATGGATGATTGCGCCAATGACTTCCATTTTCATTCGCTCACCAAGGGAGAGTCTTCTGATTTGGGTGTTAAGAAGTTTGTCGACACCAAGAAG
>CAIMNF010000410.1 GCA_903842755.1 Oligoflexia bacterium | reverse complement strand
TGCTTGTCCAAATACCGAATGTTCGTCCTAACCGCCGATCAAACTTGTGTCCTTTGGCGGTCGCTTCGCGCCAAGGCGATCGAGAGATCGTCCAGCTTTTGATCCACGAGGCTCTCGTGCCGCCTCAAGGGAAGTGTCTAAAATCGGCAATTCATAAGGCGAAACTCAATGAAGAAACCCAAATCGCGGAATGGCTTGAAGCAATCCAGTAGTTTTTACGTTCAGACTCCGTTAACCTAGATCCATGATTGATTTGTCGTTGCTTAATGAATTTGAATCACAGCACTCAGTGCTAGCGAAGAACGTCGCTTTACTCGAAGAGGAATTGAAAAGACTCTTGATTAGTCCTGATTTTAAAATTCACTCCATTCAGTCCCGCCTTAAAACCCGCGAAAGTTTAGCACGCAAACTGGCTAGACCCGACAAAACATATTCATCTCTTTGGGAAGTAACGGACCTGATCGGGCTTAGGGTCATCACTTACTTTGAAGACTCGATTCTAAAGATTGCGCAATTAATTGAGCGGAGGTTTAACGTCGACTTTCCGAATTCTACAAACAAATTGGTGTTTTCGAACCATGAAAACTTTGGGTACCGTTCGTTGCATTATATTTGTTTTCTAGAAGGTTCGACGGAGCGCCGCTTTGAAATTCAGATTCGAACCGTTTTACAAGATGCTTGGGCAGAGGTGGAACATGACCTCGGGTATAAGGCAAGTGAAGTTGCGCCGCGCCACCTTCGGCGAAGGTTTAGCCGAATATCGAGCCTGCTCGAGTTTGCCGACGAAGAGTTTGTTTCCATTCGAAATGATTTGAAGAGGTATATTGATACGGTCGCCCAGTCCCAACTGAAAGAGGATTCTGGAGTGGTGGTTGACTTAGTTTCATTGGGTCAATTAGTTCAAGATCCACTGGTCCGGGACTGTGACCATGAGATTGCTCGTACTTTGGGAAAGGAGGTCTCCGAGGAGCCATTTTACCCGAATTATTTATTACGGTTACTTGAGTTGTCCGCTCTTTCGCAGGTGCAAAAAGTGAAAAAAGGACTCTTATTGGAAAAACCTCAAATTTTAAATTCGGTCATCCCGTACTTCGAAGCGTCGAAGCGAATTTGGGATCGGGACGTGAGTAATTTGGACTCTGTACCGAGCGGTTATTCCCTTTTCTTTTTGAGTTGGGTGGTGTTGATGCGTTCTGAGTCGCTCGGAATCAATCGGATTAATCGTGCTGCTCAAGTTTTAAGCGAACTTGATTACCGGGGGGATCTTAAAAAAGCTACGGAAGTTGCTTCAAAGTTAGTCGAAGCGTTTGGAACAATATAGGGAATGGGGCATTAGATGCTAATGCCCCATTCCCCGTGGTTTATTTTAGTTTTGAAGCAAGGGTGTCTAAGAACTTTCCAATGTTTTCATTGTACACACCAGCGTCAGTAATTTTTGATTTAATATTTGAAACAATGAGGGCCTTTGATCTGCTGTGATAGCGTTGTGAAAGTTCATTGAATCCGGCGCTAAGAACTGGTTTTAAAGTCTGGGGGTTGCCATGCTGTATATCTTGAATGACCTCATTAATGGCTTTACGAACTTTGCTAATTCGTTCCGAAGCCGCAAAATGAAGCTTCCGCATTTCTTCTTTGCTAAGGCTAACGACCGCTCCATTTTTCAGGAGTGATTTTTTGTCAGGACTAACGGTTAATCCTTGTTCGGCCAATATTTCCTTTCGCGCGTTATACACAGCGGCGGTCATGAAAAGATTATGTTTAGTTCCAGTAGGGGTATGAATGTCTAGCTCTGCATTGTATGCCTCAGGAGCAGCGCTTGCTTCTGCAACACTTTGCTCTTGATAAGAAGTTTCGGTGAATAGAGAAGAATTCTGCTGCTGAGATGGGCGGGCCATGGATAGTCCTGGATCATAATTCGTAGTATTGCCCGCGTTCTGTACAACGTAGGTTACTAGACTTCCGCAAATCCCTTCTGAAGCATTGTTACCACCTGGTGTGATCGTGTACGTGAGTGTATCAGAAGCCAGTGAGCCAGAAAGATTCTGAATTTGAACGGAAAGCGTGCCGTTAAAGTCGGTTGCTCCCAATAAGTATAATAGCGCGTAGTTTGGATTGTAAGGTAAATCAAATTGAACGCTGCTGTTATAGTTCTTTGCATAAACAGTCGGAAACGAAGGCGCGAAAGTGTTCCCAGAAAAATTCGAGCCATACATGTACTGGCCATTCGTTTCATCAAAAATATTCCAATTGCTGAGTGTTACTTGAAGTTCCGAGTCGTTGTAATTTCCATCGGTACTATTTGCAGGTTGGTTTGATGCGTTTTCATAAACGTAAGCCTGATTCACCACTGCAACAGATGAGCAATAGCCGGACGGAGCAGCCTCTACCGATGCTATGGATAAGTTTGCCGGAGTAATGACCTCGGTGTAGACGATATCATTTTTATTGCAACCGACCGTTGCCAGAACCAGGGTGCTACCTAAGAGAAGCGAAATGCCGTTTAATAGTTTTATCATAAGAAGAGTTTCCTTTCGTTCAACAAGTTTGTGGAGAACCTACACAGTGCAAGTCGCGTTGTAAAACATAAACAGTCGTTATGTAATCAAACATGTTGATTTTTGCTTTAATGAGCAATTATTTTAATCATGTTTGCAACGGTATTTGTAGATTTGTTGCTTTTTTGGACGTTTGAACCGAACATAACGGAGTTCGCCCAGCGATTGAAACGGTCTAAAACCCAATTTCTTTCTTAAACGCTTTAACCGTACTTTGAACCATTTTAAGAAGTTCCGGATGTAGCACAAAGCTTACTGGCTCATCTGGATCTGATTTGTTCGTTTCAACCGTAAGGACATTTTCAAATTTATACATGTTTTGGTCAACGTACTTTAATGCCTGCCACTGCGAGAATGCTCCAGAGTCCGCATTTTGCTCAACAAACGAATGGTAATCTGCCAGAGTTACGACTTGGTTTCCAAGGAAACCGCTCACATAAGATTCGTTGCAGACCAGGCTTGGGTCGACCTTTGCAAACTCTTTCATTCCCGCTGCCCCAGATAAATACCCTTTCGCTTCAAATGCTACTCTAAATTCGTCACAATTCTTGTCTTCCTCTTGTAGTTTCTTTTCGAATGCAGACAAATTTTTAATGCCGGCGGACTTCGCGTTTTTATAGTCTTGGGAAGCTCTTTTTAGATTTGCAGAACATTTTTGATTCAGTGCTTCGGCGTCGCACCCATGTTGCATTTCGTGAATAACATCTAAAGCCGCTTCAATTGGAGGTAGCATTGGGTCAAACGCGATAAGCTTCTGAATTTTTCCCGACGTCGGGTCCGTTTTATTCATAAATTCCATAGTGAAAGAACGGGGGTCGATTTTGGGATTTTGTTTCAAATATTCTTCTTTCGTAATTATTTTAGCTCCATGTAGAAAAGTAGTGGGGTCCGAGTCCTTATTAAAGCATTCAAAATTCCTTGCTCCAATTTTTGTCTTTTTAATTAAATCTAAAAGGTCGCGAAGGTATTGGTCCGAATTTGTTATTCTAGATTGATCACTTGAATACGCATTGACGAACGCATTGAGTTTGGTGGCGAGTGGGTCCGCTGTTTCCTGACTCGGTCGTACGGTATTGTTTATGGAGTCCGCAAGCATTTGAAGACTTTTTTGATAGGTAGCATCGTTCGCGTCAGTGCCCTTTTTTAATGCATCGAGTGCGGTTTTGGTCAAACTTAACAAAGTTGTATTATCGGAATACTTGGCTTCAAGGTTACACAGGTTCTTTTCCGCCGTTTTCTTGTCGCTCGGGTCAAAGGAAGTTCCAATTTTTCGAGCTGCTTTGCAATAATCTGCAATGGTATCACCATAAGAAGGCACGCCGGTCAGTAGCAGAATCGGAACGAAAATATTCATCATTTTAGTTGCCCCATTAATTACGGATCGGTAATCTTCAAATTAAATGAAATGTTCAAAAATATTTTTTTTTACGGCGGTAATGAAATCGATCCTTGTCACCGCTCAAGGATTTGACGGTCCTGTCAAGACGGCGGCTCCCAATGTACTATTAGAGAGTTGGTCGGGCCCCTATGGTGGTGTGCCCCCTTTTCATCGAATCAAAGTTTCGGACTTTAAGCCTGCTTTGGAGGAGGCTATGGCTGAAGGGAGAATTGAATTGGCAAGAATAATTCAGCAGTCTACAGTCCCTACGTTTGCGAACACGATAGAACCGTACAGTAGAATGGGCCAAAAAATGTCCCAAGTGTCGGCGTTATTTGAGGTATGGGGAAGTAATTTAAACTCTCCAGAATATCAACAAGTGCAAACGGAAATGGCGCCAAAGCTTGCAGCTTTTCAAGATGAAATTACCCTCAATTCGAATCTCTTTAAGCGGATACATTCTGTTTTTGGACAATTGGATCATTTAAAACTGACGATGGAGCAAAAGCGGTTAGTGACTCACATTGAAACTCAATTTGTAATGAATGGTGCTCAGTTGAATGCGGAGAGTAAGGCTCGTATTCAAATGATTAATCAACGTTTGGCAACTCTTTATACTGCCTTTACCCAAAATGAATTGGGCGATGAAGAACAGGATTATTTGCTCCTTGACCAAAAATCGGATTTGGCAGGACTGCCTCCGTCTCAGGTAGAAAGTGCTTCTGTAGCGGCGGAGAAAGCAGGTAAGCACGGAAAGTGGCTCATCTCCAACACACGTTCTGCGATGGAACCGTTTTTAACGTATTCAAGTGTGCGGGGCTTGAGGGAAAAAGCATTTAAGATTTGGACGTCGCGGGGCGATCAATCCAATAATCACAATAACAATAAGATTGTGATAGAAATTTTAAAGTTACGAGCAGAACGGTCTAAGCTTTTAGGTTATCCCACTTTTGCTCATTGGCATCTAGCTGATACAATGGCTAAATCCCCTGAAGCTGCAATGAGGTTAATGCTTCAAGTGTGGAAGCCTGCGGTCGCGAAGGCACACGAAGAGGTTGCAGAGATGCAAGCGATGGTCGATGCAGAAAAGGGTGGGTTTAAAATTCAACCTTGGGACTACCGTTATTATGCCGAGAGGGTGAGAAAATTAAAATACAATTTTGATTTTGATTTAGTAAAGCCGTACTTGCAATTAGACCGTATTCGTTCGGCCATGTTCCATTCAGCGAGTAAGTTATTTGGATTTCGTTTCGTCCAGATTCATGATGTGCCCGTGTTTCACGATACCGTTACCGTATATAAAGTGTTAAGCGCAAAAGGGAAGCTCGTAGGATTATGGTATTTCGATCCATTTGCACGCGCCGGTAAGAAGTCAGGTGCATGGATGACGAATTACCGCGAGCAGTACAAAGATGGCGGAAAGAAAAATATTATTCCCATTGTTTCAAACAATGCGAACTTTATTCCAGGAAAATCAGGCGAGCCGATTTTCATCTCTTGGGATGATGCAAAAACAATGTTCCATGAGTTCGGCCATGCACTCCATAGTTTAAATTCTAATGTGAATTATAAAATGCTCTCCGGAACGAATACGGTATCTGATTTTGTCGAGTTTCCATCGCAGTTCAATGAAAATTATCTGAGCACTCCGGAGGTATTGAAATTTCTGGTCAACAAAGATGGCCAGGTGTTGCCTCAATCAATAATTGATAAGATCAACGCTGCTGAAACATTCAACGAAGGATTT
>CAIMNF010000409.1 GCA_903842755.1 Oligoflexia bacterium | reverse complement strand
GTGGAAAAACACTTTTCCATCTTCTGCCCAGAGTAAGGCGCGCGTAAAGCGGTCCCAGCCACGCACAAAAAAAACGCCCGCACAGAGTAAAAAAGTTGTAAACTTTAGCATCCGTACTCTGCCTAAACAATTAAGTGATTAATGACTAAAAAATGCAGGATAGCCGCGATGACTGTGCAAAGGTGAAATAGTTCATGGTAGCCAAAAATGCCAGGCTTTAAATTTGGCCACTTTGATGCATAAAAAATGGCACCCAGCGTATAAACCCATCCCCCTAACACGAGTAGCGTAAAGTAAAGCGTCCCTAAACCGATTTTCAGTTCCGCACCATAGGGAACAAACAACCATCCCATGGAAACGTATAGAGTCGCCAAGACCCACTTTGGCGCGTTCACCCAGAAAATCGATTGAATCACTCCTAAGGTGGCCACCGTCCAAATAATTCGCAATAATAAATGACCGTGTGCAGGAGTCATCGCTAATAAGCAAAAAGGAGTAAAGCATCCCGCAATTAAAATAAAAATTGCACTGTGGTCAAAGCGCTGAATAAACTGACGGATTTTTTCTTCCCAATGGGGACGGTGGTAAAGCGCACTCATACTAAAAAGAAAAAGTAACCCAAAGGAGTAAATGATGCTGGACCACAAACTTAAATGCGACGAGCTTTTCGCAATTAGCATACTGCAAGCGCCAACGGCCACAAAGAACGCCTCTTGATGAAAATATCCTCGTAATTTAGGCTTTCCGTTAATCATGAATTAATCGTAACGATAGAACCCTGAACTTGCACTCGAATTTGTAAAAAAAATTTACCACTTCGACCATGGCTCGTAATGGTAAGCATGGTCCTTTTTAAATTTAAT
This sequence comes from Oligoflexia bacterium, assembly GCA_903842755.1. Taxonomy (GTDB): domain Bacteria; phylum Bdellovibrionota; class UBA1018; order UBA1018; family CAIMNF01; genus CAIMNF01. Next base: position 2,373 of record CAIMNF010000409.1, on the reverse strand, counting down.
TTGCTTGGTTTTGTCGTTAAACAGCGTTTCATAGTCAGCAAAATTACCCGCTCCATGAATTACCCCTAGCAACCGACCATCCCCCATTTTAAAAGGGTCATTTAAGGAAATGTTGCTCTCGCTGGCCAAGTAGGGCTGAATTAAATACCAATCGTCTTGGGTGATATTGCTTCCATTTTGAATGATTAATGCATAATGATCAATTCTAAACGGCTCTGATTTTGTTTTTGTAGAACTTTCACTTAAAGAAGTTTGATTGGTAACCGTAAAGGTGCTTGCACGCTCCCAATTTCGGCTCCACGATTGCTCGGATCCAACTTCTATTTCTCCCTCAAATGATTCGAATTTAGGAGTACCCAAGGAAACCGACTCCCTGAGGTAAGCCTTGAGCGATCGGACATGGGACCGTCTATCGGATTCTGCATTAGCTTGATTCATTTCTTCAGAGAAGGAGATCTGCGCGGCAGGCGTGTACTGCCAACTTCTGCTTTGGTCAGGGTCAACGCGAACCAAGGGTTGGTTCGGATCAATTTTCGCGAAGTTAAATGTTTTCGGTAACTTAGCGATAAAGGATGAAATTGAATGATTGGATTCAGAGATAAGTTGCTTTTGGGTGGCCGCATTCGTTGCAATGAGCTCTCCGACATAAGTTGGGGATTGTAACGAGGCGTCGGCCGGATCCGTGACTTCGACATACAGTTCATTCCGCTTGATCACTTCGGACATTTGATTCATGTAAAAGTTTAACGAAATCGTGGCGGTCGCATTGCCACCCCTAACGTCTACCTGGCCTCTAAATTGACTGATCGGCACGCCATGGTCAACCACCATCGCCCGAATATTTAAAGTTGTCGCTTTCAGAATAGGATGGTCGGTCACTTCCCCCCCAAGTCCGTGCTGTTCCACCTTGGGGCTGAAATTAATTTGATACTGGCGCGACATGACCATTTTGTTCGACTTATCCAAGCCAAAATTTTGGTCTGTATATGAATAAAAAAGAGAATCTAGAATCAAGTTCGCGTGCCGCGAGGGTGCAGTTTCGATCCGAGAGCCACCGCTTGTATGCGACGATTTGCTCCCCGAGCTCTTTCCGCGATTATTCTTAAGAGAACCGTTTGACGAAGTACCGCCCTGAGGAGTCGACTCCGGATTCACTCCCGGCGGATAAGTCCCCGTCCTACCATCCCAGTAAAACTGAGATCCCGTTTGCCAAGGGTCGATAAAAATCTTAGCGGTGGAAACACCATTCAAATAGGGTCCCTGTAAGGATTCTATGGTTAAAAGACCAGAAAACCAGTGCTCCGCCGCAAGGGAGTCAAAATTAATGCGCTTATCAAAATAAATACAACCTTGTGAATCTGAGGTAAACGAGCCCATCTTAGTGGTCTTTTTGCCCAACTTTAAGTCGGCCTTAAACGAATGATTTACAATCAGTTTCAGCGTTAAGGCGTCTTTAAAACATACCGTAAATTTAGCCGCTACTGCATTGGCCAAGCCGGTACTCGTTTCAGTGCCAAGAGTCCCGCCAAACTCAACTTTAAGCGGATCAATTTTAAATCCTGATTCCGTCCCCGACGATCTTGGGTCCTGCTTTAGAACCGAATAGTTGCTCAAATCTTGCGAAACGGGTTGGATCGGGTAAGTGCCTTGGACTAAAAGCTGGTCGAGCGCAATTTGCGAAACTTGTGTGCCCAATCCTGGACTTGATTTTGAAGACAATTTAAACCCTAAAACAATTTGCGACGTGGGGCTTGGAATTTTGGAAAGGTTAAATTTCAGGACAGAATTTAAAATTCCATCCGCAGCACTGAGGGTCTGTGTTTGATGCGCAAGCAATACGTCATCATTGGGATTTCCGGTGCGGGCCTGCTCGATTAAAAATAACTCTAAATTAAAATCACCCGTCTTAATGCTTTCCCGTATCTGGCTTGAATCTAGTCCGATTCGAGTGACCCCAGGTGCCATTGCAATTTGGCCTTGTACGGTGGGTCCTGTAGCGGAACTTTGTAAATCATACGAATGAAAATTTACATCATGGACGAAAAGGGATTGCGAAGGCTGAGCAGGTTGATCTTTGATGTCTTTTTCTGAAATTAAATACTTTGAATTTTTGCTTGCGCCCGCAGTTTGTTCGATCGGGTTAATACTCAAATCCGCAAAGCCTTCGGTACCACTTTTCCAGGGGTCCATTGCAAAATTAACTTGTGCCGATCCACCATATTGTCCGGTTGCCGTAATCGTCCGCGTAAATTTAACATAAGACTCTTGGGCCAAGGGCTGATAGGTCAGGGATTCTGGCCAATAGATGCATCCTTTTGCATCTGTTTCAGTTGAAACTTTCGTTGCTCCCCCGGTCACGTTCATCGGTTCACT
>CAIMNF010000408.1 GCA_903842755.1 Oligoflexia bacterium | reverse complement strand
TGGAAGATTTTAAGCTTGATTTGATTATTGGTCAGGGGCCGAGTGCGCGCACGATTCGGATCGATCTGCCTCGGTTTACGTTAGTCGGCGCGACTACGCGTACGGGATTACTCTCTAGCCCACTGCGAGGGCGCTTTGGGGTCGAAATGCGGCTTGATTTTTATCAGCCCAAGGAACTTGCAGAAATTGTGACCCGCTCGGCTCGTCTCCTTCAGGTGAGTATTACCGAAGATGGCGCACTTGAAATTGCAAGACGGGCGCGCGGTACTCCGCGAATCGCGAATCGATTGATTCGAAGAGTCCGCGATTACGCGCAAGTCAAATTTAAAACCATTCATGAATTTAACATTGATTCAAAGACCTCAAACGAAGCACTAGTCTTGTTTGAAATCGACCAGCGGGGGTTAGACTCCATGGATCGAAAACTTCTTTCCGCAATGATTGAAAAATTTGACGGGGGCCCAGTAGGAATTGAAACACTTTCTTCAGTGTTGTCAGAGGAGCGCGATACGCTTGAAGAAGTCTATGAGCCGTTTTTAGTGCAAGAAGGGTTTATTCAGCGAACACCGCGGGGACGCGTGGCCACTGCTCTTGCGTTTCAACATTTAGGTTATCCTGCCAAAACCTTATTTTAGCTTTTTTTGTTCCAGCCGCTAATTCCGTCTTTAAAATGTTTAATGTTCGTATAGCCCATTTCGCAAGCTTTTGCCGCAGCTTTCTTCCAAGCCGTGCATTGGGGACCGCCACAGTACGCTACAATGAGTGCATTTTTATCTGCGGGAAGTACGCTTGCGAACTTCTTCTCGACCTCTGAGAAATGGACAGCTCCCTGAACGTGCGAGCTTTTAAAACTCTCCTCTCCATTCACGTCAATCACAAACGCGGTCTTTGAATTCACCAGTTGGGTAAGTTCAGTTTTAGAAACGATTGGATAATGTTCCTCGTTATTGCAGTCGGTGGCTGCAAAAGACCTTTGAACAAATACTACGGTTAAAATCATCAAAACTTGTGATATTTTCATCTTTATCTCCCTTAGATTTTATTTTACCGAAGGCGGGGACTGAACGCAAAGGTTCATTTGATTTCGAAACAGGAGTTTATTGTTTTATTGTAACTATAAGACAAGCAACGATCAGACTAAAAAACCAAAGATCGAGGTTTTAGAGTTTAAAGAGCAAGGGGGCTAAGTGAATATAAACCCAAAAGTTGGCGAAGACTATCGAAGACTCATTCGTTCTAAACTATCGGCCTTTGATCGTCAAAAAATCACCAAGGAACACCTTTCTCAGACATTTAAAAAGTACGCAAAAGATATTACTCTATTTCAGATTATTCAAAATCAGGTCTATTGTTTTGTGGATTCCACTCATCAATACGGAGAAGCGCGGCTAAGTCGAAGAGAGAGTTTATTAGAATTTCTAAGAATGATGGCGCAAAAAGAACCCTTGCCCGACGTAGAATTTTTGGTTCTCACTTCGGACGTTTGTAAGATCGATTTTCCTGTGCTGTCTGCTATTACCTTTCCTGATTGTGCGAACCTTGCGGCACCCTTGGGCGCAGCAAGGAAAGCGGAGGGAAGTACACTCCTCTGTGGTTGGGACGACTACGTCCATAAAGAATTTGTGTCTCCTGGTGGGGCATTTCCATGGTCAGAAAAAATAGAAAAGTGCGTATTTAGAGGGGTTTTACGAATTCCAGGACACTTGCCGGTAGACGAATGGCGGCAGACAGATAGAGGGAGGTTTTGGGTGGAAGCCCAAAAACGGCCCGATTTATTTGATGTCGGATTTAATGCGATTCGGGGGGGTGACGGGATAGATCGATCCTCCCTTTTGCGTGATCAGCTCAGCATCTCTTCGTATTTGCCGTTTGCCTCCCAGCAAAAATATAAATATATCATCAATGTGGGTGCGTGGTCCTCCTGGGCAGACCGAATGCGCATTTTGCCCTTTTTTAATTCCCTGGTTTTTATGCATGAAGCACCGTGTACGGAGTTTTATAGCCCACTGATGAAGCCCTTTGTGCACTACATTCCCGTGAAGAGTGATTTTAGTGATTTGATCCAGCAAGTGGAATGGGCGAAGGCAAACGATTCGGAAGTCCAACAGATCATTAAACAGTCCAATCAATTTGCTAGGGATTATATTTCTGAGGCGGCGATGGCCGTGTATTTAAGGATCCTATTAGAAGAATATCAAAGTAGAATGAATTACTTTGTGGCAAAGCCAGGTCTTGAGTTTTTAGGGAATTACCCCCCTAAAAAAAGGGGACCACTTTGGGGTTATGCGACGCTCAATTCATTTTTAAAAGAAGACGAATCAGTGAAAAGCATCGCTGTTTATCCGGAGCAAAAGATCCATCGCAATGCACCTCATCCTGTTTGTCCGGAGGACTTAAATTTTTTTAACCCTAATTTAACGAAACACCAATTTCCGGAAACGTTAGTCATCGAGACTGAAAAATTCTATTCCTGGGGCCACTCGGGTAGCGTCATTACTGCTCGCGGTGCATTGATTGGACCCGTATCTGGAGCATTTGGGATGAGGAATTCGAATGATCCCATTTTTCGAAAATCAGTCTTTAAAAGGCCTACGCCATTGCCCGGAAGTGGGGCGCTTCTTGCGGTGCCGGGTGGGGGGAGTAATTATTTTCACTTTATGGCGCACTTTTTGCCTCGGATTCATTTGCTTCAGCAAGCAGGGGTTAGCTTAAATCAAATTTCCTACTTTCTCGTAAATCGCTCGCGTGCGCCTTTTTTTGATGAGGGACTACTTGCTGCTGGAATTCATCCGGGACAAAGGAAGGCTTTAAATCATGAGGATCATTATTTGTGCGAACATCTCTATTTTTCCTCAATTCCTGGCCAGAATATGCACCTTCCGGAGTGGGTGTTAAAATACTTACGCGGCCTATTTTTAAGGGAGCCAGGAGAGGCCAGCAGTATTGCACCTTTTCGAAAACTTTACATTTCTAGAAGGAAAGCAAAAAAGAGGCATTTATTGGACGAAGCTGAATTGATCAGCGTGATTGCCGGTTTTGGGTTTGAGGTGGTCGAGCTAGAGTCATTCTCGATTCGTGAGCAGGCAAAAATTTTTTCAGAGGCTCGATTAGTTTTAGGTTGCCATGGAGCTGGTCTAACGAATGTAGTTTTTTGCGAGCCCAGGACAACCATTATTGAACTCTTGCCGGACCAAAACATGTCCTGGCTTTACTGGGCGCTGAGCGATCGCGCCAATTTGGACTATCACTATATTTTAGCGCAATATAGTGGCGATCACCTTAGGCTTGGTACGGAGAGAATGCAAAGACTGCTTCAATTGGTCACTGATTTGGTTTAAGCTAAGGTATGCGAACTGCTAAAGCGTTAAAAAATGTTGTAATTTTATTAGGGGTGATTGTTTTAGTTTTGGGGACTTACTTTGTTTACCGATACAAAACGAAGCATGCGTTAGATCAGGGTCGAAAAGCGATTCATGAGAAAAGCAATGCGGTGATTTTAAAATGGACTGATCAGAGTCCGAGTCAGCTTTATCAAGCGATCATGAACGTTGCCCTGGAGCTAGACAAACCGGTGCTGCCAAAGGTTAAAATCATCTTAGAAAAATCAAAAAGTGAAGAAGTTAGGGCGGCAGCGGCATTTGCACTTTCATTTCAGAAGGATAAAGAATCGCAAGAGGCTGTAGAGCATATTTCATCGCACGCAGAAGGTCTGGTGGCGACACATTTGATTAAAGCGGCAAGACAGGAATTAAATCCCCGCCATGTAGACTCCCTTAGGAGTCTTTTGTTTATAAAAAGCCTTACTGATGCCGATCGCTCGCTTGCTGAAGCCACACTTTATCTGACGAGCCCTGATCCAAAAGAACGAAAGCAGCAATTGAATCTAATGATCTCTGGTGCAAAAAAAGGCGGGCCCGGAAGTGCATTCTACATCGAAGAGTTAAATCAAGTTGCGTCAGACCATGGTGAGGTATTGGATATAGATCGGAAACTTTTGAAAACCAGCCAAGAGGGGTGGCTCATTTCGCTTGCCATTAGAGCGCTTGCGGTCAGTCGCGATCCAGAATTGAAGAAAACCTTAGAGCATTGGGTTCATCATTCAAATGTACTGGTTCAAAAAGCCGCAATGGATAGCTTTATTAGTCTTTGCCCAGAAGAGCGATGGACCTGGATTAATGAGGGTTACGACCACGCCCAAGAAGAAGCGATGAAAGCGGATTGGTTAAGAGTGGCTTTTCAGCTCGGAGGCCCTCAGGCAAAAGTGTTTTTTGAAAGAGTAAAAGGCAATCCCTATTTAAATGAATTGAAGACCCGATCTCTCAAAGAGGAATGCCAATAAAAAACCCATTAGCCACCGTGAATTGGCAGCTAATGGGAAAGAGATCGAATTTTTTTAAATAAAAATTAATGAGTTTGTGCCGGAGCTTGTTTTGGAGCTGGGGCATTGGCTTGTTTGCACGCAATGTCGTTATTCACATCTTGAACGAAGGTCGCAAGTTCAGTCGCGCAATTATCGGTCGGAGCAGCGTTTTTCGGATTATTGTATCCGTTCCAGGCGTTGATACAGGTATTGAGAGCCTGTTTGTCGGTGTATTTAGTTTGGTCTTGGGCTGCACACGGGCCACTAAACGTTGGGGCTGTGGGAGCAGGCTTGTTACAATCAGGCCATATTCCTGCGCTTGCAGAGCCAACTACACATAAAGAAACAAATAGAGTAATGACGTTAGATTTTTTCATAAGATCTCCTTAGGTAAATTTTACAGAAATATAGTTTAATTTGGAAGTTTTTTCTTATGGCCCATTACAGGTGACTTTCAAAGTGAGTCAATTTTGACACCCCTATTTTGATGATTGCCGCGCCCTTTTGATGATCAAGCATTTCAATCTGAATTTCGGGGAATTTGTGCTTCCAACTCTGTAGAGTTTCTTGCTCGTGATCCCGCTTGGCATCATCGAGGAGAAGTGTTGCCTGAGGCGCGAGATAAGGAAACAGGAGAGGCAACGCTGCCGATCGAGTTGCTCGCGGCGAAGTGGGAAGTTGCGCGGGTCCGTCGATAATCACAAGATCAATGGATTCCGGTTGAAGCTGAAGAGGACTATACCATTCGGTCAAAACTTTATCGATGGTGTATTCCTTTAAGGGGGAATGATGAAGGGTAACCCACTCGTCAAGATGGTGTTCATTAATTTTAGTCCGGGTTTGGCCCACGTACTTCAAGTCTTGATCGATGGAAATCAACTTTCCCTTCCCAATTTTCTTTAGGATTGCACCCGCAATAATTGTAGATAACCCACTCCCGAGCTCGAGAACGACATTCGGTTTTATTTCCTGAATAACATTCAGCAAAAGTGCTGCAAAATCGGGGCAAATCGCCGACTTTCCAAAGTGCCCTAAGGGCGAAGAAAATTCCAAAATAGAGTAAATTGAAAAAAGATCTTGTACTCCTAAGAAACCTACATTGACCTCTTCCTGTATGCTCTTTAATCTGCGCTCAATCTTCTCGCTTTGTCCTTTGGTATGGGTATAGATGTCTCCCTGATGCGAGCGAAGTTGATCAAATTTTTTACTGATTTCGTTTGTCTGTTTTTCGAGGTCCAGTGATTTCTTAAGGTCATGAAATTGGATCGTTTGTTCCTGCTTTGACGATTGAAGTGTGGCCAGTAGCTCTTCCCTCGTGTTTAAAGTTGCTTGTGTGAGCGGAAGAAGGGTCTCCGTGTTTAGCTTTTGAAAATCAGTATCCAAGCGATGCTTAAGATCAAAGAATTGACCTTCATGTATTTCGAGCGAGTTTTGAATTTTCGCAAGCGTTTCTGCTATGTTCGAAAAGTGACTCAAATTTAGGTGATTGACTTCGCTATATTGTTTTTGAAGCGTAACGGTTAGCGATTGATCAACGGCGTTTATCTTATTCAAAATGGCCACGTGACGCTCAAGCGAGGCCGTATGGATTCGCGATTCAAGTGCGGTTATTTGACCGAAAATTCTTCTCTCTATTTGCTGTAAGTTAAGTCGAGTGACCTCTTTTGACCGTAGCCTAAGCTCGGCAAGTGCACTCATTGCAAAGGTGAGCGCAAGTGCGGAATAAGTTGGAAAAGTACCAAAGATTCCAAAAGCCGCAAGAATAAGAACGATGATTAAACTAGGGCGTTTCGTAAGCTTTGCATCAAACCAGGGCCTGACTTGGAAGTCCGATCTTGCCTTTTGGATCACCTTCCACACGTTTTCAGTATATTGTTCTTCAGTGAATTGAGTGACCGCAAATTGTCTGGCCTTTTGGCCGGCGTCCAAAACCCAGGAGGGGTGATCGATGCAATAACGCATTTTTTCGGCTAAATCTTTCGCGCTATGAGAATAAAGTAAGCCGGTAACACCGTCTTGGATGAGTTCAACTGTTCCGCCGGTCGCATTTCCAATCACAGGACGACCCGCGATCATTGCCTCGGCAGTGACTCGGCCCATGGCTTCCATTTTGGAGCAGACTAAGGCAACGTGGCACGCTTTAAATGCTTGAAGCGGTTCAGGCGTGTAGTCTCTTATCTCTACCCATCCGGTTAGCTCCAAATTTAAAATCAGTTTTTTTAATTCTTCTTTTTGGGTGGAGGACCCTCGCCCCTGGAGAATCAGTTTTCCACTTCTTCCTAACCCTACTAAATATTTTTTTACGACTGCGAATGCCTCAATTGCAGTGCCTTGCATTTTTGATGAACTGATTTGGCCCAGCAAAAGAAAACAAAAAGGTGTGTCTGACTCTGGCCAGGAGAAATCTCGTTCCCGTAGGTCTTTTTCGTTAGCGACACCATTGTAGATCACCGTGACGTTTGAAACATCCCTAAGCGTTGTATTTCGCAAAGCAGATGATACGGAAATAACCGCAGCGGATTGATTGAATAAGTGATTTTGGTAATCCATGCCCCAATCGGGGCGGAGGGAGTAATCTTCTTGTCCGAATTCTCGGACATGCCAAATGTGGGGCATACCTAGAATTCGCGCGACCCAATAGCCGACGTTGATCACCGAGCTATTGGAATAGATCAAAGAAACCTTCTGTTTCCGCAGAAACAATACAATCTTCGCAGTGGCAATGCTATTTTTGATCAGTCTTGAGATTCGCCCTGATTTGCTCTTTCCATACGAATAACGAAATTTGATTTGCTTGAAATTAATTTTATGCTTTTTCAGGGTGTCGGCAAGCTCACCCTCCCCTTCCGGAATAATGATCAGGGGCTCTACCGGATAGTTCTTTAGTCCGTGGATCAAATGAAGTAAGGATCGGTTTGCGCCGTGCAGGTTTAAATAGTGGCTAAAGAAAACAATTTTAATGGACACTTTAGACATCTTATTTAATCTTAAGGAGTTCCTGCAAAATTTACATTTAAATTCGAGAATAAGAGGTAATAATAGCTTTAGAATGATCCCTGAATTCCATCTTTGCCTATCGCTTTATCCCGAACTTGATCCTGCGCGTGAGGCGGAGCTGTTCTTTTGTTTAAGAAAAAATATTGACGTTCAAGCTATTTCGAAAATTCATATTTTTAACGAAGCGAATCATTATCCAAAAGAGAGTCTCGAAGCATTATCTAAAAAGATTATGGTTTACCCTCTCGCCGAGCGACCGACATACCGCCATTATTTTGAATTTGCAAATGCCAGTCTTTCGGGGGAGAAAATCATCGTCGCAAATAGCGACATTTTTTTTGACGATACGTTAAATTTGCTTGAAGCCATTAGCTTGGAAGGACGAGTCCTTGCGTTGACCCGCTATAATTTAAAGCCTTATTTAAATCATACGGGTAGGCCGTGGGTTCGGAATGAGGGATCGCAGGATTCTTGGATTTTTCAAGCGCCGATTCGAAACTTTTACTCAGACATCAAATTAGGTTGGTACGGATGTGATAATTGGATTGCCTGGGAAATGGATCAAGCGGGTTTAGAGGTATTAAATCCGAGTTTGACCATTCACACTTGGCATGTGCATGAGTTTCCACGGAAACACAAATCGGGGGTGGCAATCGGCGCAGGGAATTATCATCCTGAAATTCGATTGCCGGACGGAACTTTTACGAAGAGGAAGCTCTTGCCATTCATTGAGCTCAAAGATTTGCCACCGCAAAATAAATGAATTTTTTAATAAAAAAAATAAAAAGTGCTTTTCACGTCTTAACCGCGTGGTCGCCTTTGGGGTTTGGTGAATACGTGATTCGAAGCCTATTTAAATCTTATCCAGTCGCTGCACGATCCACTCATCCGCTGGGCGCGATTTTGTGTATCTCCTGGTATATAGATCAAGACCCTACACGAAGGCACGAGTATCTTTATTGTCTTCATCAGAATTTAGCCAATCCTTTTGTGCATGAAGTTTGGGTGGCCGTAGAAAGTGAGAGTCACCTACCCATTCATTTGCTTCGACATTGGAAGATTAAAGTGATTTTTCATAATCAACGCCCCTCCTTTCAATTTTGGACGAAACAGATTGAAGAGGTCGCTTCAGGTACGGTAGTGATCATTGCAAATTCCGACCTGTATTTTGATCGGACTTTAAACTTAATTCTGGAGCGCACCGAGAAGGACGACTTTTTCTGTCTTACGCGCTACAACTTGCGCCCTTATTTAAGCTGGAAAGGGGTATTTTGGAGCCGAAACGCGGGCTCGTTTGATTCCTTTATTTTTAAGACTCCGGTGAAGAGAGTA
>CAIMNF010000407.1 GCA_903842755.1 Oligoflexia bacterium | reverse complement strand
GTTTGGTACTCGGTAAAAATCTCTAATGAATCGTATTTTTGTAAATCACCCCTCCTTTTCAGTTCTTTTAGCGTGAATAGGCTTCAGGTTTAGTTTTTTTTCGTTTCTACGGAACGATATGATTTAGGAATACGACTTTTAGAACGGACAAAAAAGTGCAATAAAGAGTAAATCTTATACAAAAAATTAGCACATTTATTTGGATGGTCTTTATGAATCTAATCTCGATTGAGGAAGCGAAAACACTGGAAGCATTTGCCAAATGTAGAAGTATTTCAAAAACGGCTAGCGCTTTAAAAAAGGGAAATACGGCGATTGTCTATGCATTGAACTCGATTGAAGAAAAAAGTGGCGTAAAGCTTTTCGATCGGACCGGATATCGAATCCAGCTTTTGCCCGCAGGCGAGCGAGTTTTAGAGGGATGTATCAAGTTACTGGCGTCGGCGGAAAGTTTAGATCGGATCTGCGAAAGTTTGGCCTCAGGTTGGGAGTCAGAGTTACAGTTAATTATTGAAGGATTGGTCCCCTTGGATCCAATCATTCGTGGAATAAAGCGGATATCGCTAAAGGAATGTCCCACACGGTTTCATATCGAATCGGAATTTATGGGAGCGGTCGAAGAAACGTTTCTCAGAGTTGGGGCAAATTTGTTGATTTCGGTACTTCGGCCCGAGAAGTCTGTACTATCGTCAGTTCCACTTTTTAAGGTTCCTGCTTATTTGGTAGCTTCAAAGCACCACCCCCTAGTTCAACGGAATAAGACTTCGGGAAAAGAAATGAAAAAATACCCCATCCTCACCGTCAAGGGGTCAAGTTCTCGATTGCAAATGGATACCGCTCAGTTTGAAGGCGCCTCGCGCTTTCAATTTAATGATTTTTTCTCGAAAAAATTAGCCTTAATGAGTGGTCTCGGTTATGGCTGGCTGCCTGAATATTTAATGCGGTACGAGCTCCGCTCTGGGCAATTAAGATTGATCGAATGGGAGAGGTCTAATGAACATGTGTTTCATCCCCAACTTTATCATCGAGGGGAAGCGAGGCTAGGAAAGACCGCTAAAATGTTCATCGACTTTTTGACATCACTAAAAGAGGTTTGAATTTCACCGAGATTTTGAGCGACCGGAAAATTAATTGATTCAATTTTCCAAATAATAGTAATATCATTGCGTTGAACACGTGCCTGAATGTTAGGGAAAAGAAAAGTATGACGAAACAGAAAAAACGAATATTGGTGATTGAAGATGAATCGGCTCTTCTAGAGCATTATTCGATAGTCCTCAAGGATATTGATCATTACGATTTGGAAGTGGAATGTCTTTCCGATGGCCTTTCAGGCTATCTGGAGACAATTTCTGCGCCATTTGACCTTATCATTACCGATATTACCATGCCTCATTTAAGCGGTGACGAGTTGGTATTAGAAGTAAAGAGTAATCCAAAAACTACCGCGGTTCCTGTCATCGTCAGTGAAGGTATTTCAATATCGTCTTCTGCCACTTCGTGTGGTTCGACGTTTTTGAAGCAATCATACTCGTTGGTATATGCAGCACCTGCTGGGT
>CAIMNF010000406.1 GCA_903842755.1 Oligoflexia bacterium | reverse complement strand
GAAGACTTCAAGAATTGGCTTCAGAATATAAGGTATGGACCGCATACTCGATCAAAGATTCGAACAATCGCTCGCTTTATTCCCCAGGGATAAGCAAAGCGCCTCGGAAGCGTTCAGATGGGTGCAATTGGAAGCCGGCACGCCAAAAGAATAACAAAGCGCTTCAGCGTTCGTCATATTAGAGCAATTTGCAGAATTATTCCCATACGAAAAGCAAATGGCTTCAGCTTCGGTCATGTGGGTACACAAATTCGCATTGTTACCTGATGTAAAACAATGTGCCCCTGAAATATTCATGTTTGAACAGTAGCTGTATTTGTTGCCGGTAATAAAGCAGAGAGACTCGGTCAATGACATATTCGAACAATAGTTCGCCGGATTGCCCGAAACAAAACAAAGCGCTTCGGAAAGACTCATCTTGGCGCAATCGGATGCTTGATTTCCATAGGCGTAGCAGAGTGCTTGCGGGTGGACATCACTCGAAAAATGAATGCGTTTTGCTTCTGCAAGTTGAGTAAATACGAGAACGGATAAAACTAAAATATTTTTTTTCATTTACGGCACAAAATACACTACAAAATAACTAAAATAAATAGTTATTATATAATAATTGCAAAAAATCACAACATGTAAACTAAAATAGTTTTAGGAGATTCAAATAACAGCTTCGGGATAATTCAGAAGTGAGACCATCGGGCCTCCTATTGAACTCCTATAAATTACTACAAGCCCATGCGGGCTTTCCGACGCTGTAACAAAGGGCTGCCGAAGCATTCATGGTTTTGCAATCGGATGCCGGATGGCCGTAGGTATAACAAAGAGCCTCCGCATTGCTCATGTTTTTACAATCTGCAGCGGTGTCACCATAAGAGTAACAAAGCGCCTGCGCTTCTGACAGGTTTTTACAATCGGAAGCGCTATCGCCAGCTGCATAACAGTGCGCTTCGGAGATATTCATCGATGTACAATCGGAGGCACGGTCGCCTGCTACATAACAAAGTGCTTCGGAAAGGTTCAAGTGAGTGCAGTTGTTTGCTGGCAAGCCCGAAACGTAACAGAGTGCCTCTGCGAGGTTCATGTTTGCACAGTTTGCAGGCAAGTCGTTGTTGGCGTAGCAGAGTGCTCTGGGTCTAACGTCACTCGTAAAGTGGATTCGTTTTGCTTCCGCAAGTTGAGCGAATACTAAAATGGATAAAACTAAAAAATATTTTTTCATATACGTCGCACTCTAAATTAAAAATTAGAACAATCGCTTGCGTTTCTGCCATGAATTCGGCACATCGCCTCAGAACCAGAATAGTTCGTACACTCGGAGGCTGTTATCCCATGGGTCATGCAAAGCGCCTCTGATAGGTTAAGATTAGAACAATAACGCACTGGGGTTGCGCTCGCCGCACAAAGCCCCTCTTGTTCCGAAAAATGCTCGCACTCGGAAACTGAAACCGCAGAAGCGTAACAATAAGCTTCTGCAAGTGTAAGGTTCGTGCAATCGCGCACGGGCCTGGCAGATGCAGCACAGACAGCTTCCGATAAGTTAAAACCTCGACATTCTGAAACATTGTTGCCTGAAACCAAGCAGACCGCTTCAGGCAAAGTAAGATGTTCGCAATCACTTTCATTATGGCCATAAGCTATACAAAGCGCCTTTGGTTTTACGGTGCTGACCACCCAAATATGCTTCGCGTTTGCAAACGGAGAGAATAGGCCTATTAGAGCAAAAAACAGAAATACTTTGTTATTCATATGTGATGGACTCTATATTACCCGATCAAAAAAGTAAACATTTATTTATATACCTTATGTTTAAAAATTGAAAACGGATTGGAGCGGCGGTAATTGATAACTGCCGAAGCCGAATGATGACCGAAGCCGAATGATGACCGAAGTCGTTCGTCTTAGCACCCAACTGTCGTCTTACCCAACTAAATTTCTCCCCTTGACACCCTTGCGTTAAATGGGTAACCCTTTAGAATAGGCGTTTCTTTGGCAAAATGGCCAATAGAAATTAAACGAATAACCTTTATAGGAGACCTCTAAAACTCAATGGCTTTTTTACCAGGAAATTCTGCTCCCCCCCCTGCTGGTGGATCATCAGGCAGCGGCGGCGGACCCCGTGCCCCCATCGTGCCTCGTGCACCCCGTCCTTACCCCCCTCGTGAACGAACTTATGGAAACAAAGATGATAAAGACGATGTCCGTCTTAATGAACGCATCCGTGTGCCCAATGTTCGTCTGATTGATGAAAATGGAGGCCAAGTGGGCATTGTGCCGACCTCGCAGGCGCTGCAAATGGCGCGCGATAAAGGCCTTGATTTGATGGAAGTTGCGGCGACTGCAAATCCTCCGGTCTGTAAAATTTGTGATTACGGGAAATTTAAGTACGAGAAAAAGAAAAAAGAAGCCGTAGCGCGGAAAAATCAAGTGGTCGTAAAGGTCAAAGAAATTCAACTCCGACCCAACACAGACGAACACGATTTAGAGTATAAAATTCGAAACACTCGCGGTTTCCTAGAAGACGGCGATAAAGTAAAAATCACGGTTCTGTTTCGGGGCCGCGAAATTGCCCACACAGAGCCCGGTCATAAAATGATTGCGCACGTGATTGAATCCTTAAAAGATATTGCGATCATCGATTCGCCTCCTAAATTGGAAGGTAAAAAGCTGATCGTGATCTTGGGGCCGAACCCTCAAGCTAAGAAAAAATAATGGCAGGACCAAACGCTCATTCTGCGGTTTCGCAAGGCTCACCTGCGAATGCGGGGGGAAGTGCGGGTGAAGGCATTACGAGTGTAGACCCCTACGCACCCAAAGAGCTTCATATGCCTAAAGAGGTGGAAGAGTGGTTTCAAGCCCTTAACCCTTCTTTTTTTAAAAGCTACAAAGACATTGAAGCTACGTGGAATCATCCGCTCACTCAAGCTACGCTTGCAGTAGTGGGGGATCCGCAATTTAAGGCGGCGTTGACGGAGTTATCCCATCAAGACCATTTGGCGAGCACGCTTTTTGGATATGAGGCGCTCTGGGTGATTGTCATCTGGACGTTTAAGTCTTGGCGACTCACGAAAGTCTCTACTTGGATAAGGCGGCTTTGGGTGCAATTGTGGGTAGGAACGGTCTTTTGGTGGGGTGCTTTGCTGATTGTTCCGTTTATTGTGATGGGAAATTCGTTTAAAGTTTTGATAGGACAAGTCCTAAAAGCAGTGATTCATCACTTTTTTTAAAAAGTGTGTAAAGTTCTCTCTTGATCATTTTAATATTATTGAGTAACGTCGTAACCTCTATGAAATTGAAAACAAAAAAAGCTGCAGCTAAACGGTTTCGCTTTACGGCGACAGGAAAAGTTAAGTTCAATAAAGCGGGAAGACGCCACTTGCTCAGCAAGAAATCGAACGAAGGAATGTTGGGCGGTCGTCACGGTGCTTATATGTGTGATGGCGATGCCAAGCACGTTCGTAAGTGCATGCCTTACGGCGTGTAGGTTTTGATTTAATTTTTCAAGAGTGGGTAATTTTTAAAAAAAACTGCGGTTTGTTCGCAGGTTTGTAACATTTGGAGTAAGTATGCCTCGCGCAAAACGTGGATTTAAACGCAGACGTCGTCATAATAAGATTCGTAACAAAGCTGAAGGTATGGTTCTTGGCTTAGGTAGCCAGATTCGTCGTACGTCGGAGTTTTTGGACCGTGCAGGGGTTTATGCATTCCGCGACCGTCGGGTAAAAAAGCGTGATTTCCGAACACTCTGGATTGCGCGTCTTTCTGCTGCAACTGCTGGCAATAACATTAGCTATAGCCGTTTTATCAATGCAATGACGAAGTCAAAAGTTGCGTTGAACCGCAAGATGCTTTCTGAAATTGCAATCCACGACCCTAAGGGTTTTGAAGTGATCGTGGATAAGGTTCGCTCTTTAGCGCCTGCGATTTAATTCTTCTTGTATTCAAATATTCCTATATTGTGCTTTGGTGGGCTTCTCTTGTTCCTGCAGGATTAAAGCCTCCATTTCGATTTTCATTACCCGATCAAATTTATTAAATGACCTTTGTTTATGCGCTTAAAAAGAGGATTTAACTTTCAATGTTTGCCAACTCTTTGATATTTTATAGCAATGAGTGATATTAAAGCACAGATCGCAGAAAAGGGAACGCTTGCGCTTGGACAAATTACTGCTGCCGCAGAGCTCGCGCAGTTAGAGCAAATTCGGGTCAGTGTTTTAGGGAAAAAAGGAAGTTTGAGTGAAGCGCTAAAGTCTCTTGGACAAGTGCCACCGGAGGAGCGACCCGTTTTAGGTGCCCTCGCCAACGAGTGGAAATCTAAAATCGAGGCGGCCTTAGAAACAAAAAAAACCGCCCTTGAAGTTCTGGCAATTGAAGCAAGTTTAGAAAAAACAAAACTGGATGTCACCATCCCCTCCCGCAAACCCCATGTGGGTTCGCTTCATCCCATTACTACGACCGTGCGTGCGATTTCAAAAGTATTGGGACGGATTGGGTTTGATGTTACGGTGGGGCCTGAAATTGAAACTGATTTTTTAAACTTTGAAGCAGTAAATATTCCAAAAGACCATCCCGCGCGGGACATGCAGGATACCTTTTTTATCGGGCCAGGCGTAGTGTTAAGGTCGCAAACGTCTCCGGTCCAAATGCGCGAGATGCGCAACCAGTCTTGGCCGGTGCGCATTTTAAGTCCCGGCGCTGTTTATCGATGCGACTCCGATGCCACCCATTCACCCATGTTTCACCAAATTGAAGGCCTTTGGGTTGATCGAAAAGTTTCAATGAGCGATTTAAAGGGCGTGTTGGATTTTTTTGCAAAAGAAATGTTCGGTACCGAAACTAAAATTCGCTTACGGCCAAGTTACTTTCCGTTCGTGGAGCCAGGTGCAGAGGTCGACGTGAGCTGCATGCTTTGCGGTGGAAAAAATCATCAATGCCCAATCTGTAAAGGAACAGGCTGGCTTGAAATTTTGGGAGCGGGGATGGTTCACCCACGTTTATTTGAGTTAGCGGGCTACCGCCCGGACGAAGTGACTGGTTTTGCATTTGGGATGGGAATTGAGCGCATTGCAATGCTCCTGCATGGAATTCCAGACATGCGGTTTTTATTTCAAGGTGATTTACGCTTTCTAAAACAATTTGGGGTTCAGCGATGAAGGTTTCATTAAAGTGGTTGCAAGAATGGGTTGAAATTCAGGATTATTTGGACCGGCCCGAAGGGGCGCAGCAAATGGCTGATTTGTTAACCTCGCGTGGCCTAGAAGTGGAAAGTGTTCACCGTCAAAACCAAGGCTTAGAGCACGTTATTTCGGTTCAAATTATTCAAAAACAAAAACATCCAGAAGCGGATCGGCTTTCGCTTTGTACGGTAAATCCGGGGAATAATGCTTATCTAGAAATTGTTTGTGGCGCGCAAAACATGAAGGTGGGCGACGTGGTCTGCTTGGCGCAAATCGGCGCGCATTTACCGAATGGTTTAAAAATTGAAAAAAGCAAAATTCGCGGAGTGGTTTCCAATGGAATGCTGTGTTCAGAGTCGGAGCTTGGATTAAAGTCAACCTCGGATGGAATTTTAATTCTTCCCGAGAAAACCCCCGTAGGCTGGAAGGTTGCAGACATTCTTGCGTTAGATGATGTCATTCTTGAAATAAAGCTTACGGCTAATCGGGGAGATTGTTTGAGTCACCGAGGGATGGCCCGTGAAATTGCCGCAGCCCTTGGGCGCCCGTTAAAGACCCCGAAAGTGCCCGAGCTAAGTTTTGCTTCCCACTCCGGTGGAAATAAACCCATCCGAGTTGAACTGGCTGCAGGGGCGGATGCTCCCCAGTTTTTTGGTTGTTCCATTGAAGGCGTGGTGGTGGGGCCTTCACCCGGTTGGTTAAAGACTAGACTAGAAGCCATTGGTCAGCGCTCCATTAATAACATTGTCGATGCAAGCAATTTCTTGATGTTTGAATACGGGTTCCCCGTTCATATTTATGATGCCGACAAAATTGAGGGTGGGTTAATTCAAGTTCGAAAATCAAAGGCCGGCGAGAAATTAAAGCTCCTGGATGATTCTGAAATCGTCACGACCGGCGAAGAACTGATCATTTCGGATGGCGTTAAGCCTGTAGGATTAGCGGGAGTGATGGGGGGCGCGAATAGTGAAGTTTCTGCCACAACGAAACGTGTGTTTTTAGAATGTGCGGAGTTTAATCCCACGCTGGTCAGACGTGCGGCGTTTCGGTACCAAAAGCGATCGGAAGCGTCCCTGCGGTTTGAGAAAGGGATTGATCGCGGCGGCTTAAAGGATGCTATACAGCGCCTTGCCGATCTCGTGGTTCGTTTATCCTCGGGCGTAGTGGTGGGTGCAACCCAAGGAACTCGTTTGGATGGCGGGGGAGGAGGCGAATTGAGTCAAAATCAAACGACTTCTATTCAAACCAGCCCGGAGTGGATTAATGCATTTTTAGGAACCGCGTTCGAGCAACGTCGAATGCTTCAACTATTGGAAGGACTAGACTGTAAAGTTGAAGGGGTGGGAGGGGATATTCAAAAGCCTATGTGGCGAATTACTCCGCCGTCTTATCGTCTGGACTTGAAAATTCCGCAAGATATTGCAGAAGAAATCGCCCGGTGCTTTGGTTATGATCAAATCCCAAGTACGATTCCGGCCTTAAGTGGATCGCCGAAAGCGCGCCATGGCAGCGCCGTTTCACATCGCTTGGAAACTTTAGACGGGATTAAAAACTGCCTTGCAGATCAGGGACTCTCGGAAGTGCTGAATTATGCCTTTCAAAGTGAATCCTGGATTCAAAAGTTTGGGTTTCAATCCTCCGTAAAAATTCTTAATCCCTTAAGTGAGGAACAGGGCTTTATGGTTCCCTCGTTGCTTCCGGGCTTAATGAAAGCGTACCAAGAAAATGAGCGGCACCATTTTGGATCGGAACCGCTTGCGGTAAGGATTTTTGAGGTGAGACCGGTTTTTGAAGGAAGCAAAATCGAAGCAACGAGCGAAACCGAAACAGGAGTCACCGAGACGTGGAAGCTTGCCGTATTGATTTCGGGGCCACGCTTTGATCAGGCCATCAAGTCGGAGCGCGGTGAAGTTGATTTTTTTGACTTAAAAAATGTGGTGGAGTCCGTCTTCGAAAGATTAGGAACGAAGGGGATTCGTTATCGCGCGACGGTGGGACAAGCCTCGATTCAATCGACGGTTTTTCACCCGGGGCAAACCTTGCAAGTAGCGGTGGGTAAAGATCCCGTTGGATTTTTAGGGCGAATTCACCCTAAGCTGGAAGCGGAGCTTAAGCTGCGTCATCCCGTTTACTGGGCCGAAATTAATGTAGAGCCCGTCATTGCTTTGACACCTAGCCAAAATAGGCAGTTTAAGGCCTGGTCGGGCTTCCCGACGATGGAGAGGGACTTTGCGCTCCTTGTTAAAGAGGATGTTTCCGCAGAAAATTTAATTCAAGTGGCATTAAAATTTGGGAAGCCGATTGCAAAAGTCGTAAAGATTTTTGATACTTATAAGGGAGCTCACATCCCTGAAGGAATGATCAGTATCGGCATACGGGTGATCTTTTCCGACGAGGCCAAGAGTTTAGAAGAAAAACAGGTGGATCAATGCGCCGAAGTCATCGTGAAGAAGTGGTCCGAGGAATTTGGAGCAAGCCTGCGTTAAGCAGGGGCCTGAGGTTTTAAATATTTTTTATGTATTTAAATTGGGGATTTCGGGAGAAATAAGGAGAAACTAACGGTGGCACTCACTAAGGCAGATTTGGTTGACGCAATTCATGAGCGAATTGGCTTTTCGAAAAAAGAAGCCGCAGATATGGTCGAACTCATTTTCGATACCATCAAGGGCGCTCTCACGGAGGGCGACAAAATTAAAATTTCTGGATTTGGAAATTTTGTCGTTCGTGAAAAGCGCGCCAGAACAGGACGCAATCCCCAAACCGGACAGGCGATCGAGATTTCTGCAAGAAGAGTCCTTACCTTTAAGCCTTCGCAAGTGTTGCGGGAAGAAGTAAATGACACGCTGAAGGGTAAAGAAATTACCGAAGAGATGATTCGCCGACGTGGAAAGAATTCAGGCGATGATGAGGATGATGATGAAGGATAACTCAATGAATCAAAAAACAATGATTCCAGAGAGGGTGTTCTTTAGGATTGGCGATGTCGCAGCCATTCTCGGCGTGAAGCCGTATGTGATTCGATTTTGGGAAGGAGAGTTCCCTTTTGTTGCTCCTGAAAAGTCTTCTACCGGTCAACGCGTTTATCGGCGGGCACAGATCGAAGGACTGGTTCTCATTAAGCATTTATTGCACGGTGAGCGTTATTCCATTGAAGGGGCAAAGAAGAGACTCACTGAACTTCGTAAACAGTCAAAATTAAAGGAAACCATGCTTGAACTCATTCAAGGTGGCGACGCGGCTCAAGAGAAAGTCAAAGTCGGTGATCTCTTGTCTAAGGATCAAGTTGCAAGCTTAAAAGAAATAAAAGACTTAAAGGAAATCCGAGATCGAATTAGTGAGCTCCAAACGCTCATCCGGCAGCCTGAAGTGTCTGGTCTAGATGTGCCCAAACTGATCGATGTGTCCAAAAAGGATTAGGGTTTAGGGTGGTTTGCGTATTCTGTCAATAATGACCCATTGTAATCTCTGTTAATCTCCAATAAAATTTAAACATTATGAGTTTAGACGCCTTGGATCCTGCGCAAGACCCGTTGGTCGATATTTTAATCGTCGATGACGAAGAAGATCTTCGATCCGTGCTGAAAGAGACATTGGAGCTAGAAGGTTATTCGGTGACCACCGCTGAGGATGCCGTACAGGCAGAAGAAATTTTAGAAAAGGGAACGGTCCCGTTAATTCTGTGCGATATTTCAATGCCCCTGAAGTCTGGGCTTGAGCTAGTGACTAGCTTACGGAAGAAAGGGCATGTCAGTGCGTTTGTAATGATTAGTGCTCACTCGGATTCCGAGCGGCTTGTTCAGGCCATCCAGTTGGGGGCAATCGATTACATTATTAAACCTTTTAATATTGAAGACATTTTAAAGAAGGTCCCGATTTGGCTCGAGGTGGGAAAGCGCACGAAAGCCTTGGGGAAGGACCACGGAGTAAGAATGATTGAACTTCTGCGGCTGAAGAAGCCCGTAGGATAAAGTCAATGACTACACCATCGCGAAAAATCATCATCGTTGATGATATGAAACTCAACATTTTGGTGTTGAACAAGATTTTAAGCCGCTACGGCTTTGAAACCATTTTTGAAATGGAATCTCAAAACGTGGTTCAGTTGGCCTGTAAAGAGCAACCGGACGTGATTTTGTTGGACTTTGAAATGCCCGTCATGAACGGTCCGGAGGTGTGTCGCGCTTTGAAGCAAAACCCTCAGACCAAAGATATTCCGGTCCTTTTTGTGACCTCGCATGCAGGGGAAAATGAAATTGCGGAGGCGTTTAATTCGGGTGCGGAAGATTACGTCCTGAAGCCGCCGCGTGAGCAAGAGGTCATGGCGCGCCTAAACCGAGTTTTTTTAAACAGTGACCTTCAAAAGAAAATTTTGGCTCAATTTGAAGATCAGGCGCAACTTACACGGACCCTTTCCCATGACATTAACAATTTATTAATGTTGGTCGGGCACGGAATTAGAACTCTTGGTAAATTGTTGGAAAATGAAAATTTGCTTCAGCGGGCGGATTTTCAGCGGGAATACGGAAGAGCGTTAACAGGGGCCGAGCGAATTGGCGGTTTGGTTGAAAACATTAGGCAGCTGCAAGCTTTAGACGATCAAAAATTAAATCTGAAATTAGAAAAAATTAAAGTTCGGCCAATTTTTGAGGATTGTGCGACTATTTTTTCGGCTCGATCTATCGAAAAAAAGGTAGAATTAGTGATCGACTGCGACCCCGAATTGACCGTGTTGGCCGAGCCCAATTCGTTTGTGAACTCGGTTTTAAACAATTTAATCTCAAACGCATTTAAATTTTCCTATCCAGGGAGCAAAATTATTTTGAAAGCATTTCCGTTGGCGCAGGGAATTCAAGTCGAAGTTCAGGATTTTGGTATGGGAATGCCTGCTGATCTTTTAGCAAAAATATTTAGTAAAACCGAAAAGACCTCACGCCCGGGTACTGAAAAAGAAAAAGGAACGGGCTTTGGTATGCCGATCGTGAAACGCTTTGTGGAACTTTACGGAGGCACAATTGAAATCAGCTCTGAATCTCGGGAAAATTCCGCACAAAGCGGCACGATGGTGCGGTTGACTCTTAAGAGCGCGTAATTTGATCTAAAACCATTCGTGCAAAGTTTTTCCCACCATGGACTTTTTCTAATTGAATCAATAGCCCTGGGCTGGTGATGTTATAGTCCGAAATCTTTCCTTGGATAAAGTCGATCGCGGCCAGCATCACGTTCTGCATTTTTAGGACCTTTCCAACCGCTTTTGCATTCTCCAGTTCAACTGCATTAAGGGTATAGGCCTCGACCCGCGAACCTTCGTCAATGAGGACCCTAAAGTCTCCTTTTTTAGGATATTTTTTTAGGGCGGCAATGAATTGACCGTTTGCAAACCACATCCTGACTTCACCTAAATCAACCTCGGGCAAGTATTCCTGGACCAAAAGAGGCTCCTGGAACGCACTTGTAATTTTAGAGATAAGCTCGGCCCATTCGGAAAATGATTTTGGCGTAATCCATGCAGCTACCCCTTTGCTTTGGGCTTGATTGAGGGGCTTTGAAACTACCTTCGGCATCGAGGATAATTTTTCAAAGGCTGGACGCACGTCATCGGGGCCGCGAATCACGTATCCAGTGGGAACGAGATGGGAAAGTGCGGCAGGGGGAAGTTTTTCGCTTTGGGATTTAATGATGCTTGGAGGACTAAAGATTTGATGAGCGGATCGGGCCACTAATGAATCTAAGAGAGAGATATAGTTAAAGTCGACAGGTGGATCGAGCCGATAGTGAATTTGATCGAATTCAGATAACTTCATTTCGACTCGGGGTTCGGGCTCGGCTGTTGGATTGAAATGAAGTTCGGTCAGCGGCACAACCCTTACGGAGTTTAAATCGTTGGTATTTAAAACGAAATCCGAAGAACTCCAATAGGTGCCAAAACCCATCTTGAGTGCTTCTTGGATCAGGCGTAAAGTAGTATCCTGATCATGGGCGAGTGTGTCCCAGGGGTCGGTGAGCCAAAGAATTTTTGGAAATGGGGTTAACATTTAATGGTATTCTACGGGAAATTATTGAATTTGATATTAAAAATGAGTAATAGAATACTTGATTTAAAGTGTTTGAGAAACGCCTTTGGGGTGGCCTTAGCGATCGGTTCAATGGGAGCTGCATGTAGTTCTACATCCAAAAAAATTGAATCGACACTCAAGCCGGTCAGTTCTTCAGAAACGTTTAAAATTGATCAAGGTGAAGGGATTCACTTATCGCAAGGATTGTTAAAAAATGTAAAGACGATCCCTTTAACGCCCGAGCGAACCGAGCTGCTGAAGCAAATCGCAAATGCAAATTTAAAAGCGCCAAAAGGGAAGGCTCATCCAAAAGTGCTTTCGTATGACCAATGTTTAGAGAAGTTTAACCATGCAGAAGAGTGCCGCTTTCTTAAAAAAGATTGGGCACAAGATTGGGTTGAAGAATGGGCGCTTCAAGAAGCAAATTCTGACCTCGAATCCGTAAAAAAAACCAAGCTCTCAAAATCGAAGCGCAATAAGATTGTTGCAAAATTGGTGAAGGCGATCAAAAAAGG
>CAIMNF010000405.1 GCA_903842755.1 Oligoflexia bacterium | reverse complement strand
TGATCCTTGTAAGAACTATAATCGGTTTTTAGCTTGCTAAGCTTCTTCTCTTCCTGGCTTAGCTGCGTGGAAAATGTTGACACTTGATTTTTAGCTACCTTGATTTCGCCATCATATTTGGATTGCATTTTCGTTGCTTTCTTCTTAGCTGCATTCAGCTGTCTTTGGAGCGCTTTTAGCTTTTCTTCAAGCACGGTCAGTTGAGGTTCTAGAGCGGAGAGTTCTTGCCCAATTTTTTTCCCATGGGCAATCAAGGTAGGACGCTCCTCGGGCGAAGCCTTGGGTACTTTCTTTGCTGTGCTATTTTTATCTTCTTGTAAGGTTTGCAAACGACGCTTCAGTTCAAGAACTTCTTGATCTAGCTTGAGCAATTCTTCCAGATCCAAATTCACTTTTTTTTGGACGATTGCTTTTTTAACAAGATCCACATTTTCACGGACATATTTTATATCAAGCATAGGGAAAACAGTACCGCGCTCTCCCCGGTTGAATCAATTCAATTTTGAACTTCTGAAATGAGCTTCAGAACCATCTCTTTTAACTGCGGTAAATCCTCAGGCATACCATCCAAACACCATTGGCCTTGAGGATATGCAACCATCGCTATGCCTCGCTCGCAACGGCCCAAGCAACCGGCTTGATTGATTCTTATTTTTTTGGAAAGACCTTGCTCCCGCGCCCATTTTTTTAAGTCATCCCGCAGTTGACTTGCCCCTTTTGAAGCGCAGTCATCGCCATTTTCGCGCTGGTTGCAACAAACAAAAAAATGAACTTGAAATAGAGGATGGTCGTCGACGTTCATGGGATTCTCTCCAATTGCCGTTCCAAATCTTGCGTAAGTTCTTCCCAATAGCGGGGCGACTCAAAGTGCGGGAACGCTTTTTTAAATGCAGGATCATCATAGCGCTTTGCAATCCAAGTTGCGTAGTGAAGCATGCGTAAGCCCCGAAGGGGTTCCACGAGCTGGGTGCTTCCAAAGGGCAAATCGCCCCATTGATGGTAACCGTCTAATATATCCTTCAAATTTTCCGGGTCCGGCGCAAGCAACCATAAATCTTGAATGGGGGGCCCAACCACCATGTCATCAAAATCAATAAAAAAGGGACCTGTTTTTTCATTCCATAAAATATTGCCGGAATGACAATCGCCGTGCAGTCGCTGCAAGGGCTGCCCCTTAAACGCGGTTTTTGCTCGTTGAATGAGCTGTTCCACCACCTGTTGAAATCGCATTTTTATTCGCAACTCCACCGGTGCAACTACAAAGCGTTCTTGGAGTAAAAAATCAAGTGACGCTTGTCCATAAACCTCAGGGTTAAGCTTTACTCGGTGAATCGCTTCGCGTGCGCTTCCTACTCCATGCATTCGGGCAATCAGGCGACCTAATTGCTGAAGTCGTTCCTTGGGTAAATCTTCGGGCTGGCGTCCGCCGACTTTCGGGTAAATACAAAAGAAAAGACCGTCCTGACCCTCACCATTTTTTTCGGTTTGCGCGAGGGTCTCTCCTGGTTGCGCGAACCAATACGGCACCACAACGGGAATCTCTTCTTCCAAGAGATCAAACATGAACTGGTGTTCTTCTAAGATTTGATCGCGGGTCCATCGTCCTGGTCGATAGAACTTAACCACCGCACGATCCGCCCTCGCCCCCGTGACCGCAAAGCCTTTCACTTCTAGGGGTTCTTCAAATTCTACCTCGTACACACGGTTCTCAAAACTTGCAAGCGGCTGACAGTAGCCCGTACACATTCGCTTTTGTCCAAGCAATGGATGCGCTTCAATAGCGCTCATGACCTTGTCCGGGGTCAATTCAAAAAAATATTGGGTAGGGCCCGCGCCCCAGCTGAGTTTGGCCATTGCTAAATTTTGGTCTCCTGAGTAAAAGACTGCTATATGGAACAGACAGCTACAACCAAAAACCGTTCTCCGCTCATTGTTATTTTTACGACTGTTTTCATTGATCTCATTGGCTTCGGGATGATTATTCCGCTGGTAGGCATTTATGGTCGGCATTACGGGGCATCCAGCTTACAACTTGCGGTTTTGGGATCGATCTATTCGGTCATGCAATTTTTCTTTTCGCCCATTTGGGGTGGGCTCTCCGATCGCGTTGGACGCCGCCCGATTTTGCTCCTTTCGCTTTTGGGCTCAACTCTCTCTTACTTTTTGTTTTCGTTTTCAAGCGGGTTAACTCTTTTAATTCTATCGCGCGGGCTGGCAGGAATTTTCGCCGCGAATATTTCTACCGCCCAAGCCTACATTGCGGATGTCACTTCCGCAAAAGATCGGGCTAAAGGCATGGGGCTAATTGGCGCGGCATTTGGAATCGGTTTTACCCTGGGACCTCCCATCGGAGGAATTTCGGCCGCCCGCTTAGGACTAGCGGCTCCAGGATTGATCGCAGGCACGCTGTGTGGGCTAAATTTGATTCTGGCTTACTTCCGTCTTAAAGAAAGTTTGCCCGATTCCATTCGAAATGAAAATTTAGCAAAACCAAAAGTGCGCGCGCGCCTCGCTCAACTCCAAACGATCCAGCGGATTATACGTGATCCGCGCTTGTTTCTTCCCGTCATTTCTACGTTTATCGCCGTTTTTGCATTTTCGAATTTGGAACAAGTCTTCTCGCTCTTTATCCAAACTAAATTTCAATTTTCAACCGAAATGGCGGCGGATCGCACGGGTTGGGTTCTGGCCTGGTCGGGTGTTTTAGGAGTATTTATTCAAGGAGGACTGATCAGAAGACTTGCTCCAAAGTATGGCGAAGTGAAACTCGTCATTGCCGGATTGGTCATTCAAGGCTTTGCAATGATCCTTTTTTCGCACGGCCCCAGTTATTTTGCATTTTTTTTAACGGCCATTCCGCTGGCCTTTGGCTCAGGGTTTCTGAATCCTTCTCTCGCCGCATTAGTTTCAAAAAGAGCCGATGCGCACGAACAAGGAAGCGTCATTGGAGCGAAAGAAGGAATGAGCAGTTTAGCGCGTATTTTAGGCCCTTTTTGTGGGCTAATGAGCTTTGGAATCGATCCTCATCTTCCATTTTATATTGGTGCAACCTCGGTGCTGATCCTCGTCATATTTTGGATTAAAATTGAACTCCGTACACCTGTAGCTCACTAAGACTCATCACATAAAGTGATGGGATGTAAAAATTATAATTGATCCTAGTTTGCAAAAGCGAAAATCCCCTGACACAATTTTTGAGTAACAAAAATTATCTTTCTCAATGACTGAGAAAGAAGGGGGAAAAAATGAGAGGTATTCTTTTTGCAGTGCTTTGCCTTGCTTTAACAGGATCGTCGTTTGCAGCAAAACCCGTCATCTATGGAACAGATAATCGCCACGATTTATTTGAAGTGACTAACCCACTTTACTTAAAACTTGCCGATTCGACCGTAGCGCTGATGAAATCGGATACCTTTCAACAAAACTCGTCTGGACTATTAAGCATTAAGTCCGATACTTTTAAAAACTCGATGGGTGTTTGCTCAACCGAACGCTTTGCAGATCAATACAACGCGGCATTTTGTTCAGGCTCCCTGATTGGTAAAAACGTAATTCTTACTGCCGGCCACTGCATTACCGACAGCTCCGAGTGCGCAACTACAAAGTTTGTCTTCGGCTACAATGTAAAAGCAGAAGGACAATATCCTACGACAACCCCAGAGTCTGAAGTATACACTTGTAAAAAAATTATTCACCGTGAGCAAAATGGCGATGGTGCAGATTTTGGCGTGATCCTGCTGGACCGTAACGTTACAGGCCACGAACCCCTAAAACTTGCTCAAGTTCGCATGAACTCTACCATTGAAAATGGAACCAAGCTTGTCATGATTGGACACCCTTCTGGACTTCCAACAAAAATTGATGACGAAAAGTCCGTGCGCGATGGTAATCAATCTGGTTTTTTCGTCGCTAACACCGACAGCTACGGCGGGAATTCAGGTTCTGCGGTATTTAACGAACTGACCGGCGAAATCGAAGGCGTATTGGTTCGCGGCGAAAACGACTTTGTCCAAGACCCATCCGGATCTTGTAACATTTCTAACGTATGCCCAGCCGATGGGTGCCGTGGTGAAGATGTCACCAAGATTTCTTCGGTCATTCCTTATTTGCCGCATACCTAAGAGAATAAATTTTTACAGATCAAAAGGGCCGGGACCTTTCGTTCCGGCCTTTTTTTTTGGAACTGGACATTGCCTTTAATTCAATTTTTACTGAATCCCAGAGTGAAGCACAAATTCACAATTATTTTTTAAATTTGAAGCCTTAAGCTTTTCAACAAAAGGCTTAAACATCGTGTCGTGATGACGATTAAATTCTTGCACCGACGCGTAACCGCGCTCGTAGTCCCTGACTAGCTTTCGGCTATAAACCCAAGGTCGATCCTGTTGCGACAAAAACCACTGGTCGTCGCCCTTGATGACTTGGTCTGACCATCCCCATTCTTCGATCGGGAGCGCTTTTTCCTCATTTCCCCATTCATGATTTCGAATGTAATGACCAAAATCAACTAAGTAAACCGATCCCTCTTCATCGATCCCGCCTTGAATATTTTCTTCGTAACCCGTATCAATTCCATACTCGCGCAAGGTTTGCACGATCGGAGTTTTTAATCCGCTAGGTAACCACGAGGACCTCACATTTGACCCGTCATAACTCAAGCGAACATGCGCTTGACGACCGTAGCCGCCGGCCCGCTCAAGCGTTCCATCGGCGTACCGCATCCGAAAACCCCAATCGAGCTCAAAATAGGATCCTACCGTTTTAAATTTGGATTTTGAATCGCTGAGGGCCATGCGAACGGCGTTTTCAAAATTAAACTCACGATCAAACTCCCCAATCGTTCCTAATCCATTTTTGTGGCTTTGCAATTCAGGGGAAAGCGCACCACTTCCTTTCAAATCAATATATCCAATACACTTTGACTGATCCTTAGGATCGTACACCGGAAAAATACTTGCACGCCCGTAGGACCAGGGGCGGTAGGCATAAAGATAAGTCCCCGTCGTAGCGATTTTTGTATTCACACCTTCTTGAAGGGTTTGCGCAATCGTAACTGCGCCCACATTTTGAATTATCCAATCATTGAGCTCCTGATCGCTCAGGGGCTTAAGTTCAGGAAAATCACGTACAAGAAGTGTGCGGTCCTTTTTTAAAACTTTGACTTGG
>CAIMNF010000404.1 GCA_903842755.1 Oligoflexia bacterium | reverse complement strand
CTTGGAAAATTGGCTCCTAGCTAGGGTCATTCAAATAAGTTGCCGAAAATTTCCTTTTGCAGTTCCGGTTTCTTTAGATTTAATTCATCGGAAATGCTTTTTAAAGAAACGCCAAACTCTACTCCCGGCTCACCTTTGCAATACCCAATTTGTTGTCCCGCTCGATCGAGGGCCACCATCTGACCACTGCTATTGACAATCGGTCCACCCGAAAAGCCATAACCTTCACTACCATCAAGAGCCGAGGGCAAACAAAAGAGTTCGTCTGCGGTGTCAAATAAACTTCTTGATCCGGCGGCGGATTGAATTCCTAAGTTATGCCGGTTGCCAATCAATGTGGAAATTTCATGAAAGGAGGGTAACAGAAAAGACAACGGTAAAGGCGCAGGATAATCATCATTTCCTTCGGGGGGCTTAATACGGAGCAAGGCGAAATCGAGATCAGACTGTTCAAGTCGATCTGGGTATTCAAGGCCAACAATTTGCGGGGACTCATAGGTCCCGCCATTTTCGTTGTGCAAAACCAAATCTACGTCTAAATCAGGGAAATGAGGCGGTTCATTATTTAAATGGGGCAAGCGGTCAACCAAGTGCACACTCGTCATCACTAATGTTTTGGTCACCAAAACCGCAGAACCCCAAACCGTATTTTCACCCCGATAGACAAACTGAAAAACAGATTGCGCGGCCTTCTTTTCCATTTCAACTTGCTGAGCGGGAATTACTGCAGTGAAGTCCGGATTTGGTTTAAATATAAAAAGTGGCCGGTGCCGGATCCACCCTTTCAAAAGACCAGTACCGCCTTGAGCCGAAGCAAATAAAAAATAACAAAAAATACCAATCATGGGTAGATATTGAAAAAGTCGCCGGTTTACCATTATTCACAAAAATAAAGCAAAGTTCGTGCCATCAACTGCACCCTTCAAATCGCTTGCAATCACTCCGCGCATTAGCGACTGTCTAAAATTTAGTCAATCGTGAATCAGCTGATCTATGACTTTTTTATTCTGTTTTATTTAAATATTTTTAGTATAATATAGTTATGGTAAAGTTAAGTTTTTTCCTCGTTTTAGTCGCTAGCGCAGCTTTTGCGCAATCCAGTTTTAAACAATGTACCAAAATAACAAGCAAGTTGTTTCAACAGGAATGTCCAATCGATTGCAATTCAGTCGGCGCGAATTGTAAAATGGCAATCGTTAGCGTTCCAGACCCAGGAATCAACTGGTGCGGCAGTTGTGCGATGACCGATCATCCTCATGGCGGGGAGGGTGGGAATGACACAAAACTTGCTGAAAAATTTTTGACCAATGAGAAAGTGACGATTGGGCAAAAGGAAATTACACAGACGTGTCTCAAAGAACCTAATGGCACGGTGATGGGCTACGCCGAATGGAGAGCAACTCTCCTTTATTGTGGGGAATATCAAAACATTACACCCGATAGCGAACAAATTAAGCGGAAAGTTGAATTTTTTATCAAACAAAACCAAATTGGTGATCCTTCGAAGCTTGAAGCCGTAAATAAAGTCATTAAAAAGTATGAAGCTAAAATGAGTTGTTCAGGCAATGTTAAAGCTACTTTTACTGCAGATGATCATTCACAAGGGCAGTTTGTTCATACTCCTTCTGTGGATGCAGCCCGGTGTTTAGCGCATGTAATGACTGGAAAAGTTAAATCAGCGGAGAGCTGCAAAGAATTACAAAGTAAGGACGATTACAACGCCACTTTACTTTCAAAGGAAGTCCAAAACGGCTTAGCAAAAGTAGAACAAACGGAAAAAGAGTTTCAAGAATCACTCAAAAAACAAGCAAGTGGTAACGGAGACAATCTCATTTTTTGCGGCCGAACGTACAGGGATCCAGATGGTGGACCTACACAAACAGCGGATATTGGAGCTGAAATTACCATTCCACTTGAAACAAAGTTTGATGACAATAGTGCGACCGTTTCCAATCCGCAATCCATTATCGATTCGATCGTAAATAGCGATAAATTCAAAGCCATGAAAGGGTGCAAACCAGAGATCACCAGCATTGAAATCGACGCATCTTCGAGTAAATTGAGAAATACGAAAGGCACGGACTCATGGGATTTTGCAGGTTTATCAAAAAAGAGAGCGGAAGCCATTAAGTCGGTCATTGCAAACGTGCCCTTAAACGGCCTGCAAAGCGCCCTACAGGATCCAAAAAAATTAACGTTCAAACTTGGAGATAACGAAACCGGCGCTTCAGGTCCTTGCCCATATTTTCTCGATCCAATCCCGGGATCTGAAAACCAGTTTTCTTTGGTCCAACTCCTAAAAGATGGTGTGGCCGCGAAGAGGATTTTAAGTGAACAAGTTAAAAAGACTCGAGCCGAACTCAGCCAACAAGTAAAAGACAGCCAATACACCTACTTAAAAGTAAGGTTTAAGTCAGGCGATTACTGTAGTTTGATTGACGATGGGAAAGGATCGGTCGCGATAAAAACAGATAAGTGCATGAAGCTAAAGCTCTCTTGTGCTCGTTAACGGACGATCCCACAAGAATAGTGTTAGACTGATTCTTTAGTGGCTTGATGGAAAAAATAAAAAGGCCGCGCAAAAACCTAGGGGAATCGCGCGGCCCAGGGAAGCCAGGGGATGCACGCCCATGGCTTCTCTCTCAACAAACACTCACCGACCCATTAAGCAGGTTCTATGCCAATCGTTTAGAAGACGGCGAGTAATAATTTTCTTTTTATTTCAAATAGATAAAAAACAGGTTCCAATAACTCCTTCAAGTCGATGTAGGACTTTGCCAACATGACACCGGAAAAAATACTACAGCTAATGAACTTCGACTCCTACTTTTTCGGGTGGAGGCAGGCTTGGAATTTTAGGCTCGATCACAAAGTGGAGCTTTTCTTCTTTAATAATCACACGCACAGTACCGCCCTGTTCAAGTTTTCCAAAGAGAATTTCCTCCGAAAGCGGCCGCTTCAGTTCCTCTTGAATAACCCTAGCTAACGGACGAGCGCCCATTTTTCGGTCATAGCCTTTTCTAGCAAGCCACTCCCGCACCGGTTGCTCAAATTCAATTTCAATATTTTTGGCTAATAATAAATGTTCGAGCTCCAGCAATTGCTTATTCACTACCTGATCCATCGTACTTGGATCAAGTGGGTTAAAGAAAATGACCCCGTCTAGCCGATTTCTAAATTCCGGCGAAAACATCCGTTCCACTTCCTTTTGTGCGGCGTTTGAGCCGCCAATTTCGTCCAAAAACCCAAGGGTCCTTCGTTCCGAATCCCGCGAACCAACGTTCGAGGTCATGATCAATACGACGTTTCTAAAATCTGCTTTTTTGCCGTTATTGTCCGTTAAAAAACCGTGATCCATTACTTGGAGTAAAATATTCCAAACGCTGGGGTGGGCCTTTTCAATTTCGTCTAATAAAATTACGGAATGTGGATTTTTAGTGGCCGCGTCGGTTAGCAATCCTGGCTGTTCAAACCCAACATAACCCGGAGGGGCCCCAATCAGGCGTGAAACCGTATGTTGCTCCATATATTCACTCATATCAAAGCGTAAGAAAGCCACCCCCAAGTGTTGCCCGAGTTGCTTCGATAGTTCTGTTTTTCCGACACCCGTTGGACCGCAGAATAAAAATGATCCAATGGGTTTATCCCCAGACCTTAAGCCTGACCTCGCCAGGCGAATACTGGAAACTAAGCGGTCGATGGCATGATCCTGCCCAAACAGCGTAAGCTTTAAATTTTTGTCCAGGTTTTGGAGCCGATCTTTTTGATTATTGCTCACGGTCTTTGCAGGAATGCGGGCCATGGTGGCAATCATTTCCTCAACATCAATGGCACTGACCTCAGAAATAAAATCAGACGGCAATTTTTCTTGGGTGCGTTTAATCCGCGCTTTTGCTCCAACTTCATCAATCACATCGATGGCTTTGTCGGGCAAGAATCGGTCGGTCAGGTGCTTCACCGAAAGTTCGACCGCTGTTTTGATTGCATCCGAGGAATAATGTACCCCGTGGTGTTTCTCGAATTGAACCTTAAGGCCATTTAAAATCTGTACGGCTTCATCCATCGTCGGTTCGACGACATCAATTTTTTGGAACCGTCGTGACAGGGCTTGGTCTTTTCCGAACACGCTGCGGTACTCCTCAAACGTGGTCGAACCAAAGCAGCGCACTTCTCCACGTGCCAAAATGGGCTTCAATAAATTTGCCGCATCGACCGTGCCTCCGTTCACCGAACCCGCGCCTACGATCGTATGAATTTCGTCGATGAACAAGATCGGGAACTGGCCTTTTTCATGCTTCACTTCGAGCGATTGAATTACCTTTTTCATGCGCTGCTCAAAATCGCCCCGAAATTTGGTGCCCGCAAGCAAGGCGCCTAAGTCAAGAGCATAGATGACCGCGTTCTTTAGTAAATCCGGAACATCATCCGAAACGATTCGTTGAGCAAGACCTTCGGCAAGCGCCGTCTTTCCTACTCCCGCCTCGCCCACTAAGAGCGGATTATTTTTTCTTCGACGACATAAAGTCTGAATGACTCGGTCCAGCTCAAGTTTTCGCCCGACCAAGGGATCAAGTTTGCCGTTTTTAGCAAGCTCGTTTAAATTCTGGGCGTACTGCGAAAGAGTGTCATTAAAGCCGGCCTTAGCCGACTCGCGCCCAGAACCGCCTTCATTTTGTGATTGAATTTGCGCAGGACTTTCGCTGGCCAGGTCCCCGTGGCTAATAAAACTCACCACGTCTAAGCGATCCACTCCTTGCTGTTGAAGTGCGTACAGCGTCCACGATTCCTTCGCTTGAAAAATAGCGATGAACAAATCGATCGGAAGAATTTCTGTTTTTCCCGACGATTGAACCTGAAACAACGCGCGCTGAACTAAACGCTGAACTCCCAGAGTGGCCACCGGGTTTTCGTTTTCTCCGCGCTCGTTTTGAGGCGCAAGGGGAACTTCCTTTTGGAGATAAGCTTCCAAGTCGGCTTTGAGCTTTTCGCCATTGCCTTTGCAAGCTTCCAGTGTTTGCTTCACTTCAGGCTCGTCTAGAAGAGCCAACATCACGTGTTCGATCGTAAAAAATTCGTGGTGTTTTTCGACTGCGTATCCTAGTGCTCTATTTAGGACTTGTTCTGCTCGTTTGCCGATCATGACGACCTCCCTACTGACTCCAAGGTCAGCTTTAATGGAAACCCCGCTTTTCTTGCTTTATCGGTGACCTTTGCCACTTTGGACTCCGCAATCTCAAACGAATAGATTCCCGCCACTGCTTTGCCTTCATGATGGACTCTTAACATTAAGTCCATCGCCTCAGGCTGGCTTCTTCTAAAATCTTCGACCAAAACTTCAATGACGAATTCCATCGTCGTATAATCGTCGTTATGCAGTAGGACTGCATACTTAGGCGGTTCAGCCACCTTGGGATGTGCAATTTTTACTCCAACCTCACTCCCCGATTCAGCCACGCTTTTGCACTCCTAAACCTTTAATGGGTATCAAATCCACCTTCGTCAAGATTTCATTCGGCGCACGCATTGAATTAAATAATGACACATCAAAAAACTCTGCTATTTTTAATTGGTTCAAATTACAGGCGATTCTCGGCGACTTCATTTAATCAGTTTATCATAAAAACGGTATCCAAATTAAACAAAAAATGGATAACTATCCTTATGGGATTCAGAAATAAAAATTTTGATGGCGACTCCACCGACCCGAATATTGGCACCGAACCCAACCTCACCCGCTCGGGAAAATCTGCGGTTTTGCCAGACCTTGGAATTTTAAATCCGATTATGATTGATCCCGAGATTACCGAGATCATGGTCAATGACTTAAGAAACATCGCGATCGAGAAACGCGGTCAAATTATTGTAACCCCTGTCCGCTTTAAAGACTTAGAAGAGCTTAATCGCATTGTTAGAAATTTATTAGAGTCGAGCGGGAGATCGCTTTCTTATGAAAATCCCCTTGCCATGACTTCGCTTCCGGACGGGTCGCGGGTTCACGTTGCGGGGCCGCCCGTCACCGAATTTGGGCCATGCATTACGATTCGCCGCTTCCCGCGACGGTACGAGTTAGAAGAGTTGTTAGACTTAGGCATGTTAGACCAAAAAATGATTTATTTTTTAAATGCATGCATTCTCGGAAAACAAAATATTGTCATTAGCGGCGGAACGGGCACTGGAAAAACCACCCTTTTAAATGCACTCATTGGCATGGTTCAACCTCACGAACGTTTAGTGACTATTGAAGACAGCGCGGAAATTCCGCTCACCCTTCCCAATCAAGTCAAACTCATGACGAAAACGAAAAGCGTCGGAGGGGAAGCCATCACCCCCAAAGAATTGGTTGCAAACGCACTGCGGATGCGACCCGATCGCATTATCATTGGCGAGTGCCGAGGCCCCGAGGCCATGGATATGATTCAAGCCATGAATACCGGCCACCAAGGATCGATGACGACCATTCATGCAAACTCCCCCCGGGATGCCTTATATCGGCTTGAAACCTTGGCTATGAGCGCGGGACTAGACATTCCGCTTTCGGCTATTCGCCGTCAAATTGCAAGCGCGGTCCAACTGATCGTACAAATTCGCCGCTTCAGAAACGGCTCCCGAAAAATTGTATCCATTCAAGAAGTCACTGGAACAGAGCAAGATACTTTATTGCTTCAAGAAATTTTTTCTTTTGAACCGGTCAACCCGCAAGATCCAAATTCTGAACTTGGCCGCTTTAAATATAATGTTTCCAGCAAAGTGGCAGAGAATTTAAAGCTGCAAGGGATTAAGGCACAACCATGAAACAGGCATTCGAGCACCGCTTTGAATTTTTACTAGAGGATTGGGTCAATACCAATACTCATACCCAGAATTATCCAGGTATTAAAAAATTTCTAAATTCTTTGGAAGAAGAATTGAAAGAACTTGGGCTCACCACCGAATGGCATCCTCCGTTTATCGAAGGTCAAAAGACCGATCAGCCCTCGGCCCTTTTTGCAACCCTCCCCGCTACAGGAGATCAACCTGGGCCACAAATTACTTTCGTCACCCACGCGGACACCGTTTTTCCTTTGAGCTCACCGTTTCAGACGCTCACCTGGTCGGACGACCGAAACCACGCTTTTGGCCCTGGGGTGATTGACGACAAAGGCAGCATCTTAATTGCGCTATTTTTATTAGAAAAAATGACCTCTAAGGAATCCCGCAATTTTACGCTCCATTTTCTGTGCATGCCGGGCGAAGAAGTCGGTTCGCCTGGATTTGCAAAAGTCATGGAAAAAATTTCTTTTCGCTCTCAATACCTCATCGGCATGGAGCCGGCCCTTGCAGACGGCTCGATCATCCATTCTCGGCGCGGGAATCGCTGGATGGAAGTCACCACGGAGGGCCCCGGCGGACACGCGGGAAGAGACGCGGGGAAAGTGATTAACCCATTAGAGTCCCTCATTAAAAAAATCACCCTCATTCAAGACGCTCTTCACTCTCTTCGCGGGGTGAGCATGAGTGTCGGAGCCATTTTAACCGATTCTCAAGAGTTTAACGTTATTCCTTCAAAAGCGACGGCAAAACTGGACCTGCGGTTCGAAACGAACGAACTTAAAAAAGAAGTAGAACAGAAGATGGAACCCTTCCTGAAAGACACTTCGTGGAAATGGGCCGAAGACTGTCCGGCGATGGGCTTAGAGCCTAAAAGTGAAGCACTCCATAAAAAAGCGCTTCAACTGATTGAAAAGCATGAAAAGCGACCGGTAAAAATTCAAATGGGCTTCGGCTCGTCTGACTGCAACCATCTGGCGCGTCCTGGGCTGATCATTCTGGATGGTATGGGTGCGGTAGGAACTGGCCTCCATACTCAGCAAGAAACCATAGAAATTAATTCACTGTTTACCCGAGCGCGAGTGCTGATCGACTTAGTAAACTGGATTGAACAACAGCACGCCTAATCGCTGACTGTGCTTAATCCTTAATTTTACAGGTTAGCCTATGGGGGCTTTATTGGCCCTTAGGCATTACTTTCTGATAGCTTTTCAAGAATCGTTTCCATAAAACCTCGTGATCCCCAATTAGCCCAATACTGAGACGGAGCAAGCCCGGTGACAACTGAATTTGCTTTTGCTCTTCTTCCGGGATTTCGCTCGAGGTACTGACGGCAGGACAGCTCATCAGAGTCCTTGAAAATCCCAGGGAAACTGCGTAAAGGCCAAATTTCTCTTTTTGTAACTCCGATGCGAGTTCCATCGCTAAATTTGACGTCCCACAATCGACCGTAAGCATTCCGCCATACCCGTAAACCGTATTAAATTGGGCATCAATCAGGCTTCGCTGCGGATGATTTTTTAATCCCGGATAAGTCACTTTTACACCGGACTCCCGCATGCGCTCTGCTAAAAATTGCGCGGCTTCGGAATGCGCCCTGATGCGAACCGGTAAATGATCTAAGCGCAAATAAAGCTCGTGCGCAATCCGCGCGTCCATGACTGCGCCCCCTAGCATCACCGATCCTGAATTAACATCAATCAAACTGGCGATCATTTCCGCACTTGAGGCAATCACTCCCGCAATCATATCACTCGCCCCCGAAATATATTTGGTACACGAATGAACGACAACATCAGCGCCCAACTCCGTAGGCAAAAGCATTAACGGTGCAAAAGTTCCATCGACGACTAACTTTAAATGATATTTTTCTTTTAAGGCCTTTAGTCCTGAAAAATCAGGTGTTCTTAAAAGTGGATTACTAAGCGATTCTGCATAAATCACTTTAGTCTTTCCGGGTTGAATGGCTTTTTCGACTTCTGCCGGATTTCCAAGATCCACGAAGGTAACGCTGACCCCCCGGCGTGGGAGAACATTTTTAAATAATGCATACGTTCCGCCGTATATTGCGTGCTGAGTGACGATGTGGTCGCCCGCTTGAACCAGTTGGTCGATTACACACGAGATTGCAGCCATTCCACTCGCCACGCCCAACGCGGCCTCTGTTCCTTCCAGTGCCGCAAATTTACGACCAAACGCATTGACCGTAGGGTTCGAATGGCGGCTATACAAATAGCACCCCTTCAATTCCCCATGAAAGGTTTTTTCCATATCTAACGGGTTTAAAAAAGTAGAAGTCGCGGCCAGGTCAATAACCGGAACCACCCCGCCTTCTTCCCCGAAATCTTGAACATCTCTGATGCGTTGGTCCGTTGGCCTAGGACCCATTTTTTGCTCTGGTGAAGTCATGGTTTTTCCTTTTTATTTTGGATGTGAAAACGAATTTAAGTAACGATGATACCGATTTAAGACTTCCCATTTGATCCGATCCATGGCCATTCGTTTTGCCCACGCATAATGAAAGTCAAACTCGGCTGAGTTCCGCTCAGGGAGACCGTAATCTACTCCTTTGCCAGAAAGCCTCACGGCCGATTTTGCAAACCAATTGGCCACGTCCTCGGAATTGACCTTTCCAGTGGCATCGCGTAACTCGTCGATTCTTTTCAAGGCTTCGTCACACAGAATACGTTTTAAGGTAAAGGGCGATGCTCCGACGAACATGCGACTGAGGTCGGCCGCAATCGATTCCCGCGTGGGAGCGGGTTTCTCGGCACCCTCCTCTTGAGAAGCGGACGACTGTGCGCTATTACCCGCATGATCGGCTGCGTTTTCGTCGGGGAAGTCGATCGCTACGGGCTTGCGCGCATCTCCATCTACATAGACAGTAGGATTTTTCATGTCTATTCTTATTTCGGCCAACTCTAGGGCAAAGGCCTTCAACGCTTCGGGCGTTGCTCCACGCGATTGCCCCTCTAAGCCTCGGTATTTTGGCCCGGAAATGAGTCCTTGATAAATTCCTTCTAAACTTGCGCCCTGATTTAACGTGGCCGATCGTTCACCAAAGTCGGCTTTATCTTGAATATCGGTAAGATCAAACACGACTCGCATCATTTCGGCTAAAAGCTCTTGGTTTTCTTTTGCAAGTTCGCCCTTTACTTTCGCAGGGTCTTGGCCTGGGTCCATTTCTTTTTTGATTTCTCTGGGAACATCGTGCTCGGGAGTCGGTGCCGGATCCGGCTCGCCAAACAAAATAATTTTAACTTGAGCGACCATTCCCTCGGCCTTCTTTTTAAGGGTTGGAACGTCCGTATCACAACCGCTTAAAATTCCTGCAACAGCGAACACCAAAAGCAAATCCATTTTCTTATTCATCCGCAACCCCCAAGGCATGAGGCGCGTGAGATCGTCCCACCACCCCTGCTAAAACTACGATTGTAATTAAGTAAGGCAAAATTTGAATCCACTGAACCGGCACCGGCGAACTTCCCCAGAGGACTACACTTTGGAGACGGATTTGCAGCGTTTCGGTCACACCAAACAGCAAACAGGCGCACGCCGTAGGAATGGGCTTCCATTTTCCTAAAATCACGGCAGCAAGCGCAATAAACCCGCGCCCCGCCGACATATTTCGAATATAGGACGAAGACAAATAAATGGACAACGTCCCCCCTGCAAGGCCCGCT
Source organism: Oligoflexia bacterium (assembly GCA_903842755.1). GTDB lineage: Bacteria > Bdellovibrionota > UBA1018 > UBA1018 > CAIMNF01 > CAIMNF01. The sequence goes on along the minus strand of CAIMNF010000404.1, from coordinate 1,048 downwards.
AAAAAACCACTGGTTAAAATTCCTTGCCACCGTTTTAAGTTAACCGATACACCCGCACTTTTTAGGGCTTGGGGATGCTCCCCTGCAAATCGTAATCGAAGGCCAAAGCGCGAAAAATAAAAAATAAGCTGCGAAGCAACCACGGCACCGATCATCATCCAAATCGGCGCGATTTCAAACTGTGCACCGCTTGGAATCGGCGGTGTTGCGCCGGTGGAGTCATACCAAATTTTTGAAATGAAGGGTGGAATTCCCATAGCAAGCAAATTTAAGGCTGTCCCCGCAACAATCTGATTTGCACGAAATTGCAGCACGACTATTCCATAAAGCACAGCCAAGCCTAAACCCGAAAGTCCTGCAACAAAAAAGCCCACATATGGATTTAAGAAATGGAGTGCAGATGCCGCTCCAAAAAAAGAACCTACTAAAATAAAACCCTCTAGTCCGATTTGAATGACGCCACTTCGCTCGCACCAAAGGCCACCCAGCGCGGCAAAAATCAAAGGACTGGAGACTCTAAGGATGGGCAAAACCCAATCCTGGATGATCGAATCAAGACCGAACATGATCGCCCCCCTGGTCGGTATTTAACCGTGCTGCACGTTTTTTCTTCCACGCGATCAGGCCACGGTCTACAAATGTCCATAGGCCCTCGGACGTGACCCCTAAAATGATTAAGCCCTGGATAACATACGAAAGGTCGCGCGTGATTTTTTCCGTCTCTAAATCTAAACTTCCTGAACCTTTTTGTAAGACCCCAAACAGCAAGGCCGAGGGAATAATCGCTAAGATGTTTCCGCGCGCGACTAGGGCTACTGCAATTCCCACAAAGCCATAATCCGCGCTAAATCCTACTTTAAAGCGATGCGCATTTCCCAAAACCTCGATCACTCCAACCAGCCCTGCAATCCCTCCGGCAACCCAAAGGGAACTCATCCAAACTTTACCGCGGGAAATTCCATACAGTTCGGCCGCTTTTTCATTTTGCCCGACCGCCTTTAGCTCGTAGCCCCAGACCGAATGCCTTACCCAAAGGTGGGTCAATACG
>CAIMNF010000403.1 GCA_903842755.1 Oligoflexia bacterium | reverse complement strand
TTTGATTTTTTTCATCTGTTGCCTCAAAATAGACTTACTCCCCGTTGAACCGCACTTTTCTTTTCACTCTTGGATGCGACAGAATTAATAAACAGGATTGCCAACGTCGTTAGCCGCTGCCATGGCAATGGAATGAGAATCGCTACTGGCCCACCGTAGCGGCTTAAAAAAGCACTAAACTTTTGGAGCTGCGTTTTTCTAGGGTCCCATATCTCCTGAATTGCCTTCAAATCTTGAATGTCTTTGCCAGTCACAAGTCCGGTCTCGAAAGCTGCCATAATTACGTCATCAAAAGTCACTTCTTTACCAAAAAATACAGCGTCACCTTTTAACGCTTCCACATCTTGATGAAGTAAGGCCGCAGCCTCCCGGTACAACTCTTGTGGGGTAAGTGGACGCCGCTCAATAGTTCCATCACTTAATATGTTTTCAATCACCGCATGCGCGCCTGCGCCCACGCGCAATTGATAGTGCTGATAAAGTTTTGCAAGCCAAATGATTTGAGTGCCGTCGTAGTGCTGATATAAATAAACCTGTTGGGTCAATCCGTGGGTATGCGGAACTTTAGTGTTCGCAAATTCAGAACTCACCTGAGCCGAATCTTTCGGAAGATAGGTGTTTCGGGCAATGGTCAGGTCTCGGTAGGTGCTGCAGGCACTTTTGATTTTTACATTTTCTAGCAACCGAAATTGGGGTGTATCTGCGGTTGGATCAGTACCAGGCGGGGCCAATTCGCGTACCAGGGGAATAAAAAGCACATCATCAATCCACTGCTTTTGCCTCAGCAGCGTCACCAGTCCTACGAGCTCTTGATCGGAATACGTCAATTTAAGGCTTTGCGCATAGGAACTTTGATGACAATCGTCTTCCGCGAGAGTTTTTTGTAAATCCGTAAAAAATAATTTTAAAAAATCTGAAGATTTGTGATCGGACGGCAGTAAACTTACCGACTCGGCTAACTCTGAATTAACATAACGTGAATGAGATACTGACAGAGAATTAGCCAATACATCCTGAGCATGCGAAACAGAAAATGCCGGTAGATTCGCCATCAGGAACAAACTTGCTAACATTAAAAAACTCCCAGCGCCGTTCGACCTTCGAACGACGCTGGGAGTGTACCATAGCTCAATTTGCCTAGCTATTCCTGTATCTATTCAATCGAATTAATAGCAAGTACAGTAGTAATTACCATAAACGTCGTATCCGCAATAATTCGTACAACCTACTGCGACTACTGCCGTGCCTGACCCGCCCGAAGAAAGTAAGACCACCATCAGTACAATGACGAGTGCCACACTCACTCCAACAATAATTGTTCCAGTGCTATTCCAAGACGCACCTTGCTTTTGTGCCTTAGTCGCATAATCCATTACATAAGCCACCGTTTGGGCATCATCCATTTTCTTTTCTTTTGCGATGGCCGCAAGTTGGTCAAGGTCAGCCGCAAGCTTCTCGTCATTCAATTGGGCTTTTAAGCCGGCCACAATTTGCTCTTGACTCATTCCTTGGGCCTTCAGCTGATCAATTTGACCAACAAAGGTCGCCAATGCTTGGTTTTTTACTTTAGGATCTTTTTGATCCCATTTTACGTTCAACGTAAAATTCAATTGTTGAATTGCACCATTCAGGCTCAGGGTTTCCGCATGCGAAAACGTGGTGGGAAGGACGATGACCATCAATGCTGCAATTAAACTAGAAATAGTTTTCATTATTCTCTCTCTTTCGTTGGGGGTTAACGGACATTTATTATCTTCGACGATGTGCGATTTTCGTACCAAGCCCAAAAGGAAGCTTAAATGAATTTAATTGAATTACAGATCTGAGCATAACGCTTTGCGGTATAAAATTTTCAATTGATTGGGTAGTTTTTATATGGCGGTTTTGTCTAGCGGCCTAGCTAAAAGCAAAAAGGCGCTTTATCGGTTAGGCTATTTAAAAAATCCTTAAACAATTTTCCTGTTGGCTTTATGGTCGACCAATAATGCGCCATCGCCTGCTCTACGGGTTGATGGGGGTGCCGTTCAATGTTCGCAGATATGATCCATAACCCAAAGTTTAAGTTCGAATAGGCATCAAGCAACGTACGACTTTTATTTCCGAAGCGTACGCTCCGTTGGTAATCCCTAATCGCTTTATTTTTATCCTGCTTCCATGAAATATCATCAAATGGATATCGATAATTCTTGGTATCGCCGTAGCTCAGCTGCAATAAACCTTCCGAGTGAAGTCGGTGTTTGGTCAGTGGATCGATTCGGTTTCCGGGCTCGCGCAAAATTGCATTTCGGTAAAAAGAAGATTCGTAAAAGGCGAGTGTCCACACCAACGATGACCAAAAAGTCGTTTTTTGGGCGTCGTTCAAATTCTCCCAACTAGGGCACAATCGATTTAAACGTGAAGCAGGAAGATCGACCAGATTTGAATATTGTTCGTCCACTACATTTTCAACAAAATCCGTGTATGCATCCAACCAGCCATGCGTAACCTGCTCCGCAGCCTGCGTCACTCCCGTCGCTAACAAAAGTAAAAGAACTAGTCTTAGTTTTAATCCAACACTGTAAAACATTGGGTTAAACAATAACACGATAAAAATGTTTTTGTCGAATAAGTTGAATTATTGTTTCTTCACTGCTACCCTCAGCGGAACTCATGAGCCTAGATCAAATTCATTCAATTGCAGATACCGCCATTATGGCGGCCGCCTATCGTGCTCAAGAAAGTACGCGTAATGACGCCCTATTTTCTGACCCCCTGGCCGCTGTTCTATCCGGTCATCGCGGAAAGCAAATCATCGAAAGTCTTCCCCCCAAAGCATTTCTAGGCGGTTGGACGGTAGTGATCCGAACTTGCATCATCGATCACCTGATTACCGATGCCGTGGCTACAGGTACGGACACGATCATTAATCTGGGTGCCGGGCTAGATACTCGCCCCTATCGAATGAAACTTCCCCCAAATTTAAAATGGATTGAAGCCGATACTGGCCCGATGATTGAGTTTAAAAACAAAGCACTCGCGGAACATTCTCCAGGCATTCATCTAGAAAGGGTTCCGCTTGATCTTACGCACGATTCCGACCGTAAAAATTTTTTAAGTTCCGCTACCCGCTCCTCGCGCCAAACGCTTATCCTTTGTGAAGCCGTATTACCCTACCTCAACGAACAGGTGGTGGCCGCTCTTGCCAAAGATTTGCACCAAACCCCCACTGTTCAATCTTGGATCTGTGATTATTTTTCGCCTGCCGCCTATCAATACCGCCGCAAAAGTGGAATGAGTGCTGCACTAAAAAACGCACCCTTTTTGTTCGAGCCGCCGGACTATTTCGGATTTTTTAAAAACCTAAAGTGGAGCCCAAAGCAAGTTCGCTATTTACCCGAGGTAGCCAAACAGCTGCGCCGACCACCCCCCTTTCCACTCGCGATGAAGCTCGCCACTGCCCTTGCGCGCTTCATTGCAAGCCAAGAGCAAAAAGAAAAAATGAACCGCTACGCTGGGTTTGTATTGTTTGAGAAGCTTGGATGAACAAAATCATAAAATCCATCGCATTCCTTGTTGTTGGCTTGAACTTAACTCTAGCGATGGCGGATCTGCCGACGCACGGCTTTGAATTTAATCTGATTAGCGATGAGTTAGATGAACTTCGGGCCGAGTGGCTAGCCAAAGGGGGCATTGGCTATAGCTGGGAAGTGGAGGGCCAATTCGTCACTCAGCTACTAAACCAATATCAAGAAGCTTGCCCAACTTGCGAGATCACGGAATTTTATCAAGACCGACTTTATTTAAAAGAACCCCTTTGGGAAGTAAAATTCGAAAGCGGCCTCACGATCCAGGTCTCGATAGATCCCGGTACGGTAGAACTTGGAGTCGGAGGTTTTACTCGGGCCGAATGGATTCAACACGGGCATGAGGTTCAAAAATATGTTTTCGATCTTCCTCGGTCCATTGGATTTAAATTTTCGCGGTTCGGAAAATATGACAATACCGCACACCATAACATCGGAGTTCGATCAGCGTTTAACGACGATGGACGAAGTTTTGCCCGCTACATCATCCGGGAATGGCAAACCCCAGAGTTAGGCTCGGGCTTGCTCGGAATAGACTCCTACAATGCGCCGAGTTTGCAATTGCTAACGCAAAACCAACAACGGTCTGCCGTCCCCCTCCTTCACTATTTTAACAAGTCACCAAAGCCAACGCCCGAAGACATCGCGATGAGCATTGAACACTATATTTATACTCAAACGCCCTCACATGAGGATAAAGATGCTTTCCACTATCAATTGCTTGGATTGAAATACATCACGGGCCGACATGTTGAGCCCAAATACGTCGACGCGCCCTTTGAAAGGCGGGCCAATCGCCACCCCGAATCCATGGAAGAAGTACTCCTCCAAATCGAACTGCAGGATCTTCAAATTGATTACGTGAAGCGTTTAGAAAAAGAACCATTGAGTCTTACCCTGGTTCCGATATTAACGGGAAGCGAAACTTTAGCGTCTGTTTTTTACTGTTACCTCGCAGACGCTGGGGCACAACACTTGTACGAACATTTTAAACCAATATTGCGTAATGATGTAGCTGCGGCTACTCCGTTCCGATTTTTAAGCAAACGAGTCCTTTGGAGTCAACTCGATCAACCGCAAATTCTTGAGTTTACCAAGCGGGCCCTTACCTCGCCATTTTTAAGAGCAACGTTAAAAGAGCGCCTTATGGAACCCGGTGCTGCGAAAAATCCAGTCGCCCAAAAGATACTCCAGCAGTGGATTGCGCTAGCCGAAATTAAGGAAGGTGAACCCCTTTTCAAAACGGTTAAGGACATCACACTCCAAAGACAATGGCGAAGCGACGAAAAAGCGAAAAAATTCCGCCAATCATTTTTCAACAATCATTTGCAAAACTTTTGTGATCACGTTCTTGGCGCATTTACGTTCTGAGGAGCAACTTCTGCACCAAATGGCTTCAACTAGCGGCCTTTACCGAATGTTCATTTGCAACTGCAGCTGGGATTTTAATTAAAAACTGAGTATTTTTTGAGTGACGGTTTAGGGTAAGCTCGCCATTCATGGATTTGATCATCCCCTGAGAAATACTTAAACCTAGGCCAGTTCCTTCCCCTACAGCTTTCGTCGTAAAAAATGGAAGCATAATTTGATCGGCGATGTCTTCGGGAATACCTTTGCCCGAGTCACTCACCGCAAGGATCACCCAATCATCCTCATGCGAAGATTCAATTTTAACCCACGCGTTTTCTTGACCCCGAACAGCATCGTGGGCGTTATTGAGCAGATTCAATAGAACCTGGCCCAATTGAACGGGAATGCATTTAATCTTGGTGAACGGGTCACACGCATTGGTTAGGACAATTCCATGGGCTTTAAACCGCTCAGCGCAAAACGAAAAGGTGTCTTCAACGATAGCTTGAACCGTCACCTCTTCGAATGCATCTTGTGACCCATCCCGAGCAAAGACGCGCAACCCCTTTACAATTTTTGTGATTCGGTGGGATGTTTCGGTCATTTTATCCACGTGCCGAAGTGCCGTTTCGGATGATTTAAACTCTACTTTTTCCAAGAGAGTTCGCAGTAACGCAAGCCTCCCGACAATGATCGCCAATGGATTGTTAATTTCGTGTGCGATTCCACCAGCCATTTCTCCTAATGAAGAAAGGCGAGAAGAAGCCACCAAATCTTTTTGCTGTAATTGAATTAATTTTTTGGATTCATTTAATTTTGTACTCAAGTGATTAATATGAACCACCACATCGCTGATTTCGTCGCGGTTGAATTTTTCCCCCTCCACCATTTCTGGGAAGCAATCCAAATCAAAATTAAACTTACGAATATGGGAGATTAATTGATCCATTCTGTGTTTAAAAGTAAAACTAATCGGAAGTAACAACGCGCAAAGTAAGACCAAAACAAAAACCATGACCAATGGCGAGGTCATCGTCAACACGCGTGCGGTCTGATCGTAGTCTTTTGCGAGCGTTAAAGCACTCTTTTCAATCAAACTTAACTCCGAGTTAATTTGATTTAAATAATTTTTTAAATATACATTATTAATATATTCTTTCATGAGGGCTCGCGCCTGAATCACGTTCCCCTCTTTTTCGGAATCCAACGAAAGTGTTAAAATTTGCACGAGTCCGCTCAGCAGTTTATCGAATTGTTCGGTGTGGGTTTCAGAGCCCAAGCTTATTTTATGAAGCACTAATAGCTTAGCCTGAGCATTTTCAATTGCCTCCTCAAAATCCTCTCGCTCTTTGCCGTGAGTCAAATACGCACTTTGAAACGCTTCTACTGTGACTTGTGTCGACGCTGCCCTGAAATCTGTCAGGGCCCCGATCAATCCTACGGTCTTCGCTTGCTCCTGGCTCAATCGCTTGAATTTTTGGGAGGTATGATACATGATGCCCCCGCTAATCGCGGTAGCCCCTACCATCACGCCGATTCCAACCAATAGTTTTGAAGAAATCTTCATAGTGCCTTTTCGACTAACTCGAAAGCGAGCTTAAGGTTCTTTTTGCCGTCACTCTTTTGACTTACTTATTTTATTCCGATATAAGAAAATCAAATGAAATTTTCTTTCCAGCAGCTTCTCTATCAGCGGATAAATCCACGCTAAATTGTTTTAATTTCATTAGGTCTTCGTGAACTAAATTATATTTTCGTTTATATTTCTCGAATACGATTAAAGCGGCTTTCCACTCAGGAGAGCGAACC